>JAHEIW010000039.1:9487-33440 GCA_024639185.1 Deltaproteobacteria bacterium
GAATAATCTGGGCGCCGGCTCGCATCAATTCATCGGGTGTCAGCGACTTCACCGTACCCAGGGTGCCCACCGGCATAAAGACCGGGGTTTCCACTTTTCCACGGGTCGTTTGAATGACCCCTGCGCGGGCATGCGTGTTCTCAGACTCAGCAATGACCTTAAAATTAAACATATTCTTTCTTCTGGTTCTGGGCTTCGGGTCAACGGCTTCTGGCTTCTTGCTGCTGGCTTCTGGCCTTTTTTTGCCGCTTTGTTCCTAAATCCTCAGTCCTCAGCACTCAGTCCTTACCGATCATGACACCTGAAACCCGCCTGCGCGGACGTAGCCGCTACGGCGCGGCGAAGGCCCCAAACCTGACACCTAATACGTTTGCTGGCTTTTTGGCTCCAGCCAGCAACTCTTTGCCGGCGGCCAGTGACCAGCAGCAAGCAGCTAAAAAATGAGCATCGCATCACCGTAACTGTAAAAACGGTATCTGCGCTTGATGGCTTCCTGATAGGCCGCTAAAACCTCTGTGCGGCCGGCAAATGCCGCAACCAGCATAATCAGAGTCGATTGGGGCAAATGAAAATTGGTGATCATCGCATCAACGGCTTTAAAGTGGTGCCCCGGATAGATAAACAGATCACAATCGCCGATACCTGCCGCCACTTCACCCATGCTATCAACGGCATATTCCAGGGTGCGCACACAGGTGGTGCCAACGGCAACAACGCGATGCCCGGCCGCGCGGGCGGTGTTGATCCGTTGCGCCGCCGCAGAGGAAATGGAATACCTTTCAGAATGCATGCGGTGGGAGCGAATGTCTTGCGCGCGCACCGATCGAAAGGTCCCATAGCCGACATGCAGGGTAATGGCAACGATTGCAACGCCCCTGGCTTTCAGACCTGCCAGTAGCTCAGGGGTAAAATGTAATCCGGCAGTGGGGGCTGCAATTGCTCCTTTTTCAGAGGCGTAAACCGTCTGGTAAGCCGCTCGGTCATCACATGGCGCCTTCGATTCCGCAGGGCGCTGGATATAAGGCGGCAGAGGAACTTTGCCGATGCGATTCAACACTGATTCAAAGTCGCCATCCGCGTCAAATTCTACCCAGTAGGTCTCGTTGCGCCGCTCAAGGACTCTGGCAGTCAGGTATTCGTCAAAATTTAGTAAGCTGCCGGATCGGGGCGGTTTGGCGGACTTGATCAGGCATTTAAAAACCGGCTTCGCTTTAGATGCGGACGGGCGCCCTTCACCGTTAAAACTGCAGATCAGAATCTCAACCCTTCCACCACTGTCTTTTTTACCCACCAGCCGGCCCGGAAAAACCGCTGTGTTATTGACCACTAAGACGTCACCCGGCCTCAGAAAATCACCCAGCTCATAGAAATGATGATGGCGCAACCGGCCACCAGGACGATCCATGACCAGAAGTTTGGCATCATCCCGGCGCTCAGCGGGTTTCTGGGCAATCAATTCAGCCGGAAGTCGATAATTATATTCACTCAGAGCGTACATTTTTTAATTACGCGAGGCGCCGATCGAATTCAGTGACGTCCAAAATAAACCAAAGACAAACCCAGCAGCATCAGCACCAGCCCAAATTTTCTCAAGGAACTGCTCGGTGAAATGATAATTTTACTGACCCAGGTTTTCATCTTATCCGGAAAAGCGAAATACGGCAGCCCTTCAACGATCATTACCATTCCGATCACACTTAAAAAGAATTCCATTCGATTGTGCCCAGCACCTTCCCGGCACCGTACCGCTGTGCGCCTCTGGTTTTTACAATGATATTAAGCGGTTCCTTTAGATTTAAAAAAGGGTTCAAACTTGTATATATAGTCTTTTCCCATCTCTTTTGTCAAAACAAATCAGTGCCTGCAAATGAGCGCTGGTCGAGCAACCAGAGGCCATCGGCCGCTGCTGCAGAGATTAAGCCTGTTCCTATAAGACGTTAATGATCATTAAAGTAATATCATCTTGCCGCTGGTGTCCGGGACCCTGAAACGCCTCCACGGACGTGATGACGCCTTCTAAGATCTGGTGTGCCTTTTGCCCGGCATGCGTTCGGACCACGTCCTGCAATCGATCTTTGCCAAACATTTCGCCGCGCTGATTGGGGGCTTCCCAGATACCATCGGTTCCAATAATGATAATATTTCCGGGAGACAACAGGTGCCGGCTTTGATCATAAACGGCATTTTCATCAACACCCAGCGGCAGTCCTTTACCGCTCAAGGGCTTGAAGGTATCGGTCGTCGGATCAAAAAGCAGCGCCGGATCATGACCGGCACCGACCCAGCAAATGTGTTTTTGGCGGACATCGATTTGACTGTAAAACAGCGTCATGAACAGCCCGGAGTCCTGCACATCCTTGCAAAGCTGAGTATTGACATCGGCCACAATTTCTTTGATCGCACCGGGCAACGCTGAGCGCAGTCGCAGGTTTGCGCGCGCGGTGGTCATCAGCAGTGCCGACGAAATGCCATGGCCGACGACGTCACCGACCATGACATCGATCGTGTTGTCGTCCGTGGTGAAAAAATCATAATAATCGCCCCCGGTTTCTTCGCAGTAGATACTCTGGCCGGCAATATCCAGACCGGCAACCTGTGGCGGGGCAGCCGGCAATAAATTTTGCTGAACTTCCTTGGCCAGATCCAGGGATTTTCGCATCTGGTAATTGGCTTCCAGCTGAGGCCCCACCTTGTTAAACACGCGCCCCATGTCGCCAAATTCATCCCGCGATCGAATATTGACCCGGGTATCAAAATGGCCTGCTGCCAGGTGCTCGGCGCCGTCGGCCAGAATCTGCATGGGTTTGGTAACCGTGCGTGAAAAGGCAAACGCCAGCAAAACAACCAGCACCAGTACGGCCGCGACGCTGTATCGCGTAATGCCGAGCAATTCGTTTATCTGCGTCTGGATATAGGCTTCTGACTGGCGCGCCGGTCTGAGGATCTCATCATACGGGGCAATCAATACCAGAAAACCTTCCTGATGGGTCGACCCGTATACCCAGAGGCAGTCGCACCCTTTATAAGTAATCCGCCGCATATTGCTCAGCCCCTCTTCGAAATCGGCAATGATTGGCTTGAACTCTTCATTTTCATCAGTTATCAGCCATTCACTGGAGCGCGGTGCCCGCCAGACCCGTTTACGCGAATCGTCAAAATCGATTTGCGCCAATACCCGGGCGCCCTTTTTGCCGCTTGCCGGTTCGCTGGAAAAATAGACCATAAAAGCCGTTGTTTCGGCAGGGATGTTGTTGACCAGAATCCGGCGTTCAAAAATGCGGCTGACCGGGATAATCAAAGCGGTTACGCCGGCGATCGTCCCATCGGGCCGCTTGACGGTTTTGACCGCTGCAACGACCTTTTGCCCGGTTTCCGGGTCAACAAACTGATCGACCCACGGGGTTTTGAGTTTGAACGCCTCTTGGTACCAGAATTGTTTACGGGGGTCATATCCGGCCGGTAGACCAGCATGTGCGGGATAGGCACTGTGCAGGCCGTTGGCCAGACTGGTATAGTGCCAGATGACAGCGCCCGGCAGACGGTTGTGCAGGTCCCGATAAACGGGTATCATATGACCCAGGCGCGCCAGGTCAGCCGCAACGTCTGCACGCTGGACACCCGGTGCCAGGGCAAAAACCTGGGCCGAATAAGCAACGCTCATCATCGTTGACTGAGTGCCTTCTTTCTGATGGAAATGATCCGCCGAAGCGCTGAGGTCAGCGGGCAAATTTCGTCCGCCGGCAAAGTCGGTGGCAAAATAAGCCTCGCTGCCGGGCTCAGGACGGCGCGCCAGAGCCCGTTCGACTTCTTTGGCCTGAACCAGCAGGGCCAGCTCGAGCTGCTCGCGCCCCTGCCACAGCATCTGGGAATAGCTGTCGACGACCAGGTGCAGCTGTTTTTGAGCGCTGACCACCAGATTCTCACTGGTTTGGGATACGAGTTCGGCGCCCAGCCGCCGCAAGCCATGCACGCCGAACGTGCGCATGACCAGAACCGGGACCAGCGCGATGACAATCAGTAAAATCAGAAGCTTCCAGCGAAACCGCATAAATGACCCCCAGAATGATGTCAACCATATGAATGACCCCGTATGCTGATACGATCACGCGCCGTTATGAGCGGCCGAGGTTGCCGGGCCGCCTGTGGGCTGTGGTTTAACTTTCAGCGCGGAGCCAGTATTAAGATGTTGTCAGAAGGGCAAGCAATAGCCAACAATCACAAAAGCTTAAAACTTTGATGATGCCATAAAATCATTATCAGATCAAAAAAAATCTGCTTGTCAAAGCATTAATTTTAATAGTACACATCTGAAGCCTTCGGTTCAAAGAAATTTCGTCGTCACCATATCGAAGGCCCTCAAAACGGAGATGAAGGAGCTTTGAGATGGGTAAAGCAGATATACCGGTCGTCAGACGATCGCTTTTTTCCTGGGTATTCGCCGGCAATGTCAAATTGCAGATTACGCTCTTGTTCATCATTGTCGTAATGGTTTTTGCCAGGGTTGTACCGCTGGAAATGCAAAAACGTATTGTCAATGAAGCCATCAATTTAAGGGATATCGATAAGCTGTTTTTGTACTGCGGCATTTATCTGGTGGCCGTCATTTTTTTCAGTGGTCTCAAATACCTGACCAATCTTGTGCAAACCCTGATTACCCAGCGAGCCACCGCCGACATGCGCAAAGCGCTCTATCATCATATTCTGACCCTGCCGCTGGGTTTTTTCAGAAATACCCAACCGGGTTCGGTGGTCAATTCATTGGTTACCGAGCTGGCGATGCCCGGCAATTTCGTGGGTATGGCCGTATCCGCACCGGTCACCAACATATTGACATTATTAGCCTTTGCGGTCTATTTGTTCTTGTTAAACCCCCTGCTGGCTGGTGTGTCTTTTAGCATTTACCCCATCGTGGTTTTTCTGGTACCGGTGCTTCAAAGAGGCGTTAACCGCGCTAACCGCCAGCGGGTTGATGCCGCCCGCACATTATCCAGCCGCATTGCTGAATCCGTTTCAGGTATTCATGAGGTTCATGGCAATGGCGCCTACACCATCGAGAACAAAAAATATGACCGCCTGGTGGATCGACTGCTGAAAATCAGAATCGTATGGAGCCTGTACCGGTTTGCGGTTAAAACATCCAATGGCTTCTTTATCAGCCTGGGCCCGTTTATCGTGTTCCTGCTCGGGGGTTACCTGACCATCAAAGGTCAACTGGAACTGGGTGCTCTGGTGGCCTTTTTATCCGCCCAGGAAAGGCTGTATGATCCCTGGAAGGAATTGATTGAATTTTATCAAGTCTACCAGGACGGCTCGGTCACATACAAGCGCACCATGGAATTTTTCGATGTCATGCCAGAGCATGTCATCGAACCGCAAGACCGCGATGCCTTAGATCTGGAACCCAGCATTGACGTCAGGGACCTTTCCTTTGTAACCGACAGCGGCATCCGTTTGCTGGATGGTATCAACCTATCCCTGAATGCGGGTGAGCACCTGGCCCTGGTCGGTTTTTCGGGCAGCGGCAAAAGCACCCTGGCCCTTTGTATCGGGCAGCTTTATAGCTATACGAAAGGCCACGTTTTAATCGGTGACAAAGAAGTCGCCAAGTTAACCAAAAGGGATATGGTCAACAACATGGGGTTTGTGGCCCAGAGCCCGTTTATTTTTGAGGGAACCATCGAAGAAAACCTGCTTTACGCCTGCAGAGCCAAAGCCAAAGGTAACGGTCAGGGTGATGCCGGACTACCGACCCTGGATGATATCATTTCGGTGCTTCAGCAAACCGGTATCTTTGTGGATGTCCTGCGATTTGGCATGAATACCATCCTGGCCTATGATGAAAATCAGGAGCTGGTCGATGTGATTATCCGGATTCGCGATAACTTCCAGCGCGATTACGGAGAAGAACTGGCAGATTACGTGGAATTTTTCGATGAGAATCGGTATTTATATCACTCGAGCGTGGCTGAAAACCTGATTTTCGGCACGCCCAATAAAGGTGAGTTTAACAATACCAACCTGTGTACGAACCCCTATTTTCTAAAATTTTTAAAACAGGCGGATTTAACCCGCCCGTTGCTCAGTTTAGGTGCTGATCTGGCCCGTCAGACCGTTGACATTCTCGGCAATCTGCCGCCGGATGCCGTCTTCTTTGAGCAAAGCCCGATTCGTGCGCAAGAGCTGGATAGCTTTAAAGTCGTGGTGGCAAGATTAAGGCGCGGAAAACTGCACGAGTTGTCCGCCGAACACCATGAGCAGCTATTGGATCTGGCAATGCGGTTTGTACCGGGTGTTCATAAGATGGCCGCCCTGCCGGCCCTGTTGGAAAATCTTATATTAGAGGGGCGGGCCTTGTTTCGAGAAAAAATATCCGAAGACGATCCCGAGGCGATTACCTCCTATCAGGTGTCGGAATATATCTATTCGCAAACCATTTTGAATAACATCTTTTTTGGTAAAACCAAAACGGCCAATCCCCAGGCCCAGGAAAAAATCAATCAAAGCATCATCCAACTGCTGATCGAAGAAGATTTGCTTGAGACCATTACGGAAATCGGCATGCAATACCAGGTGGGCAGCAAAGGGGATAAATTATCCGGGGGCCAGCAGCAGAAACTGGCGATTGCCCGCGTATTTTTGAAAAATCCCAACCTTTTAATCATGGATGAGGCCACCTCAGCCCTGGATAACAAGTCGCAGGCGCGCATTCAGAACCTGCTGGAAACCCGCTGGAAGAAAAACAATACCGTCATTTCTGTTGTCCACCGTCTGGATACCATTAAAAATTATGATCAGGTGGCCGTCATGAAAGCCGGAAAAATTCTTGAAATCGGCACGTATGACGAACTGATGGCCCGGAAAGGAATGCTATATGAGCTTGTCGGAAAGAAATGAAGCCAATCCGTCCAGCGAGTTGGAAGAAAACCTGGAGATCTTGAGGCAAACCTACTTTTTTTCAGGACTGCCGCTTGAAACATTGAAGATCTTTGCTTATCTTTGCACCAGAGAAAAGTTCAAGGAAAGTGAATATATCTTTAAGCAACATGAAGATGATGGGCGGGCATTTTATATCATCGATGGCAAAGCCTGCCTGCAACGCGAAGACAATGGCAACGCCAGGGATATCAGAGACTGCAGTGCGGGTGAATTTATCGGCGGCCTGACCCTGCTGGGGGAACTGCGACGGCTTTTTTCCCTCAAAGCCACCGAGGACACCATCTGCCTGGTAATGGAACGGGAAAAATTTAGCAAAGCCCTGCAGCAATTTCCCGATATCATGCCCCGCATTTTCAAGGCCGTGGCCAAAAATATCGATTCCTGGGAGGAACGGTTTTTAACCGGGCGCGGCGACATGTGCGGGGAATGCATGGTTAACCTGGGCGTCAGTCTGATTTAAAGGGTACCAAAAAAATTGTTTTCAAGATTAGCTGTTTTGCGCTACAATGGGCACGTTCGTCATTTGAGGCGTCAAATGCCTTAAAGGTTAATCTTCATGGCCAAAAATAAAATTTCATTTAAATTAAAAAATAAGCTGTCCGAGCTGGACACCCTGTGCCAGAAACTGGAAGGATTTGGCGAATCCATCGGATTGTCTCCCAAATTTGTATTTGAAACCAATCTGGCCCTTGACGAACTATTTACCAATATTATTTCCTACGGATATAGCGACAAAAAAGTTCACCATATTAGCGTGACCATCTCTCTTCAGGATAGCCAATTGCTGTTCAGTATTGAAGATGATGGCATGCCGTTTAATCCCACTGAGGTCGATGAACCGGACCTGGGATGCACCATTGAAGAATGCAAAATAGGTGGTCTGGGAATTCATCTGGCTAAAAACCTGATGGATGAGGTCTGCTATCAGCGTTGTAAAGATAAAAACATTCTAACGCTCAGGAAACATATTCAGGATCCGCGACCCGCAAAGAAACGGATGAAAGGCTGAACCTAAATTCGATGCCGGCATAACATGCGCAGCGGGCATTGGTTGACGGCGCTTGGCATATACTTCATTCGCGCGCTTTCAAATAAAAATGGGTACGACCTTTTATTCGAAAGCCGGGTAGCCATTCATATCAAAATTTGAAACGCTCAATTTGGGTTAATTTTGACGGAGGACAGTCAATGGAAATTATCGAAGAAAACCACGGCGGGATTAACATTTTTAAGCTTAACGGACGCCTTGACTCCAATACATCCCAGGGATTTGAAAAGAAAATATTTCAGGCCATTGATGACGGCTCAAAAAGTATGATCGTTGATTTTAAAGACCTTGATTACATTTCGAGTGCCGGGTTGCGCGTTATTCTCAAGGCGACCAAAGCATTAAAACGCGAAGATGGCAAAATGTTGCTATGTGACATGCAGGATTACGTCAAAGAGGTCTTTGAAATCGCCGGATTCGATTCGTTTCTGCCGATTGTCGGCACCATGGATGATGCCCTGCAGGGTTTTTAAAAATTTCGCGACCGGACGCCACCGCCGGGTTCGGTTAGCGCATTCCGATCAAACCGCGCCTGCCCAGCTCTCGTAAGAATTGGGTAACCGCAACCTCAGCCTCCCGGGCCTCGAGTTGATGGGTAGTGGCAAATATGCTGATCAACTGTCTCACCGAACAGTTTCCATCGATCATGGCCCAGACCGAAGTCCCCAGACCGTCGAGCTCAAGCTTTCTCGTCTGAATTTGAGCATCGGATCCGCCAAAACGCTTTACCAGACCGGCAAAAAAGGGACGTATTGTGACCGGATAGTGAATAACCACCTCACCGCTATCCAGTCGCTCTTCGCGAAGCTGAAGGTTTTTAGACGGGATTCGATTGAGTGCTTGCGCCCGGCTGATAACCGGTCCTTTCGGCTTTTTCTTAAATAATCTCATAGTGGCTACAGACGTTCTCCAACACAGCGGTGTCGAGGGGTTTTTTGCCTTCAGCCTTGACGCCCAGGATCCGATTTTTGGCTTGCAGATGCCAGAGCCCCAACCAGCCGTAGGAGGCCCTGTGATTGAAGCGGCTGATCCGCCGCTGCCACTCGGTCAGCGGTACAGTGCTCCACTCAACCATGTCGTGCCCGTCGATGGTTCCGGCAACCGGTTCGCTCCGGCCAAAGCTGGCAACCGTTTTGGCAAACTGAGCCAGATCCTGCTTGTCCAGCAAAACAGACGCCATGGACCAACGGTACAACATAATATGCTGGCTGCCATCTGCAAATTCAAGCACGTATTGACCGGCATCAAAACGATAGCTTTTCATCTCGAAGGTTTCAGGTATCAACGCTTTGATATCGTATGCCGACCACAGAACCTGACCATCTGAGCGGTGGTCGCGAATCGAGCTGAGTATCTCGGTTGCAACCGTCTGATTTGGAAATGACCGTTTCTGAAAAAATTGAACCAGGGTGGCATGGCGGCATGTCGCACAAAACAAAAGCACACCACAGCCGCTGGTGGAAGGTGACTGCCAGGAAAATTCGCTGGCCGTAAAGTCGGACAGGGCCTGGGCCCATTCCGATGATAGCGGCTCGGGCTTGAGCGCTTTTCTGAGCGGTCTTGTTTGAAGAGCGGTTAAGCGCTTAAGGTGGGTTGAATGGGAGAATTGACCTTTAACCGGGGCCCATTTGATTTCCATGACCGGCCCGTTTTCATCCTCAATGGAAAGATAGCGAATACCGATTTGGCTGAGCTGCCAGTCGGCGGGGATTTTAAAACGTATGCCGTACCAGGCGATCTCTTTCCATCGATTCAGCAAAGCCCCTCCGCTAGCGCGGTATAAAAAGCTCCCAGCCGCTATCTTGGGTCGCGACAGCTTTCCATTCCCGCTGTCGAAGTCTTTCCCGATAGTTGAGTTGCTTGCGTTTATAACACAGCAGATCTTTTTCGATCAGGGTCGAATTCGTCAGTTTTACCGAATTACCCATTTTTTCCTGCTCATCCTTGGTGTTGTGTTGCAGGATAAGACTGATACTCTGGTTTTGCTGATTGATAAAAGACCATTTCCAGGCATCCACGATTTTAAAAGGATCCCCCCGGTACTCATCGGGCTTGCCGAATCGCTTTTTAAATCGTTTGAGCAAACTTTTATAAAACTCTTTGCTGGAATCCGCATATTTTAATTTGATTCTGACAATATGGCCCGGTTGCTCGCAAGTGCCAAAAGCAATTAGTCCGCTTTTAAACCCTTTGGTAAACTTGATTTCAACCTCTTCAATATTTTCCGCATAGCGCACCGGCAGGGCCGTATCCATTATCACCCGGTCTTCAAACTTTTTGATATCCTGATTCAGCACGAAACCACCTACCTGGTCGGGTGCTTCCGCCCGAGCCATTCCCGCAAGGCTAAAAAAGATTACCGTCAGGAGGACGACTGAAAGTTTAATCATGGCTCCTCTCTATCTGTTGAAAGGGTCAGCATCTGTATATCAATATTCGGTTTTTTTTAAGTTTTCAACTTCTTTTCTGCATTATTCTTTGCAGCATCTGAACTTTACCCCAGAAAAACGCTTTAACGCTTAGGCCGAATAATTTTAATCTGGCACCAAATCCATCACTGGAAATGGCCTGCCGGACAGCGTCATCTTTTGTACGGCCATAGACCATCAACCAGATAATGTTATGCATCATTTGTTTTGGGTTCAAGGGAAACAACCGCGGGACAAAAGCCCAATTGCGCGCCATTTTCTGATGCAGGTGCTCCAGGCTGGCTTCCTGCTCACTAATGTGGTTGTCCTTAATCGCCTGGCGGGTTAACGGATAATCCGGAAAATACTGCAGCGAGTACAGGTTAAACCGCAGAGGTTTCGGCAATTTTAGCAAAAGATCAATGGTTTCTTTTAGCGTTTCCTCGGTATCATAGGGGTTGTCGATGATCAGGTCATATCTGATTTTGACATCGTAATGTGCAATTTGATGGGCCAGCTTCAATATTTCCTTATTTTTGCCCGGCCTTTTGAATATTTGATTTCGAATGCGATCGGCTCCGGACTCAATGCCAAATTTAATGCGATGCAGACCACATCGTTTTAACCGGGCGATCAATTCCGGCTTAATCAGCTTGGGATTATACTGGACTTTGAAGGGCAGACCAACCTGTTCCGGATAAAGCGCCTCAAATTCGTTCAGCCAGGATTCATCGGTGCCAAAATTCTCATCATGGAATTCAATCTGATTTTTTTGATTCCCGGGTATCGCTAAAATCTCTTTCATTTCGGCGATCACGTTGGCAGCCGAACGCCGCCGATTGTAGGGACCCAGACCCCGGTATAACGGACGCAAAAGGCTGTTAACGCAAAAAGAACAGGAAAAGGGGCAGCCCCGGGCGGGCATCGTTGCCAGAATGGGATCGACAATCGCCGCATCTTTTCGGGTTAGTTTATTGGATCCGATAAAATAAAAGGAATCCCGGGCATATGCCGGAAAAGGAACCGCATCCAAATTTTGGATCAAGGGCCGCAAAGGATTTTGCTGCAGATTTCCATTTTGCCGGATCCATAAATTGTTGATCGTTTGAAAATCTTTACCGTCCCTTAGCGCTAAAACCAGTTCTTCAAGGGCACCCTCCCCTTCACCGATACACACGATATCGGTTTGTTCCAAACAACTTTCAGGCGATAAGGTCGGGTGAATACCCCCCCACATCACGAGCGCCGAGGAATTTTCTTTGACGATGTTCGTTAATTTCCGGGCGATCGGAACGTAGGGCGAATAGACGCTGAAACCGACCAATTTGGGCTGGAGCTCAACTATTTTCTGTCTGAATAAAGATTGCTCTTTGGCGGTTGGCGGTGTGACCGCATTGGTGTAATGATTTTTGAAAAAAAGGGTATGGGGCTCAACACCTTCAATATTCTCAAGGAGTGCGTGCAGGATTCGAATCGGAAAATTCTGGTACCGATACAGCGCGACCAAAACGATCGCTATGGGCTCAGTCGAAGAATTCATCAAATTTTAATAGGCAAGGCGACCCAGCGATTTAAGTATCAATGTAACCCCCATCGCAAACATGCCGGTCAGCCCCATGCCGCAGGAAAATCCAGCCAGCAAAACCGGTGCATACTGGCGCCACATGGCCCCGTAACGTTTGAGGAAGAAAAAGCGCCCCAGCAACGCCCCGGCCACTTCAAGAAACATGGCGTGCGGCAGGGTCTGACCCAGTCCGCGCACCATACCATACACCAGCATGATCGGCAGACCAAACAGGGTTAAAACAGCATAGGTAACCACCCCCAGACCCAGACCGGCAATCACGTAAACAAAATTGAGGGCCTGATAAAAAGCAGCATTGCCCTCCAGAGTCGAGCTTTGCATCAACAGCGTGTTGAGGGCCTGCAAATGCCAGATTTCCTGGGCAAAGGGATAAGCGCTCGAGGGGATGGGCGCCAGACGCCAGATAAACTGAGAAAACAGCAGGCTGGCAGTCATGACAATCGGAAATACCACAATTTCAGACTTGATAATACCACGAATACTGGTACCGGTCAGCTCGATCTGCCGGAAATTGACGGTGGCCTCGCCGTAGTTATGGATCGGAATCGGCGCGTACCAGATCTCAATCCCCTGATAGCCGAAATATTTAGCACCGGCAATAAAGCTAATTTCGCGGACCAGCGGCAAACTCACAAACTGCCCGGCAATACCCTCCATTCGGGCCGTGATATAAGAAACGATCGGGGTGTAGATAAAGCCGTAGGCGATGAAAAAAGGCCACGGAAAATTTGGAACCAGCCACAGGCAAAGTAAAACATAAGAGATGGTGGAAAAAACATAGATGCCGATGGAAATCCAGAAGTTGAAATCCCCCCGGCCAGGCGGCGGGCGAAACAGATCACGCAGACTGCCCCGGGCGCCCTCTTGCTTACCAAAAGAACGCAGCACATGCCATATCCCCACAAAGGCGATCGCCAGACCCAGACCGATGCTGAAGCTCATATAAAAATCGAAATTATTGGCAAACATGGTATCGACGGTTTCCATGCCCGGATGCCAGCGGGTCAGGATCCCGTTTTTATATAAGATCGGATTGGCCACAATCGTAATAATGATTCCGACCAGCCCGCCGATAACTGCCCAGAAGGGCAGCACCATACCGATGAAAACCAATCCCAGGTCCAGTTGAATCCCGGTGGCCACCGCCGGCAACACCCCTTCGGTATGACCGGTCAACTCAACCCAGGGAATGGGTATCAGCCGGATCGGCTCCATCAGGATCAGGCCTGATACGGTGGGCAGCAACACGTAAATCGCCCCGAAAGCCAACCCCATGACGCCGCCAATGGAAAAGACGCGCCATTTCCAGCTTTTTTTCTTATCCTCGGTCGATTCAGCCAGAGCCATCGTTCCCAGGGCCGCTACCGGCGCCATTGGAAACGGCAGTTTTTCAACATCGGAGGTAATCCGGAAAAGCGCATATCCCAGCCCGAACTGATCGATCCGTTGAATGATCTGAGTGCCCACCAGCAGCAAAATCGGAATCAGCCAGTCGCGATGGAAAAAAGTGCGCTCCACCAGAGAAGCGGACTCCGGAGCCGGCGCCACCCAGCTGGGGATAAACTCGGTAACCCCCAGCATCCGAGCCGCATCGGATTGCACCAGGTATTGATTCCAAAGCAGGCCTTGAAACGGCGTGGACAAGGCCGCTCCGGCCATGTAATACAGCAGAAAGATTTCCTGCTGTTTGAGTTCGCTGTAAGAGCGTTTGGCCAGCTCGGCAAACAGGATAATGGTGACCCAGCGCGCAGCCGGCCCGATACCGGTGCCAATAACCAGTTGCAGATACATGCTGCCGGGCATCATCAGAAAACCGATGAAAATTGCCCCCACAACCGTTTTCCAGTCAAAGCCCTCCTCAAACTCCGTGGGGGTTTCCAGCAGGTCTCGGTACTCTTGAAGCTCTTTATCTTCGTACATGCAGAAATCCTGTTATTTGTTATTCGTTATTTGTTATTGGAAATCCGAATGGGCAGAATACCACATCTACGAATAACGAATAACCATTAACCAATAACTGACGTTAGTCGGGCAGCACCAGATAGCTGGAATAGCTGAACAGTCCAATAATGGCCCAGGTGCCCGCCATGAAAAAATCGCCGATAATCAGCCCGATGAAAAAGTTACGCATTTTTTTAAACAGCCTCACGCCGCCATAGCGCATGCACAGGGCATTGCAGGCCCAGCCAATAAAAAAACTGAACCACAAAATACGCATGGCGGAACTGTAGGCCGTCAGGTAGCCGATGGGATGGATCGGCCACCAGTAGAATCGATGATAGCAGATGACCAACACCAGCATGACCACCGCACCGGTAACCGAAAAGATGGTCACCCACTCTCCCGGTTTGACCGGCGATTCGACCAGACTGTAAATATTATCATACAGGGCAACGGTGGTGCGGGTGGCCCAGTCCAGCTGCAGCTCTCGCATGCCGAATTTGTAACTCAGCGCCAGCATGGCCAGAAACGAAATCAGCACCCCGGCAACCAGCGTGATGGCAATGCCTAAAAATATGAGTCGATTATTGCGGGTCTTATCTGTGAGTTTGCGGGCATGCAGCAATGAAGGCATGAGCGATTCACGCAAATCGACAAACAACACTTTTTGGATGACAGCGGCAACCAGGATGCCCACGCCGGTGAAAAATTTAGGCCCGAAAAAAGCCATCAAGCCGTCCATGGGCGCGGCGGTCAAAGTAAAATAGGCGATTCCGCCCTGACAGATGACACGCATCGCAACCAGGGTAAACATAAAAAAGGCAAAAACTACCAAAAATGAAAAGAGTATCGGAATACCGAAATAATGACACCAGAGGACGATCGCCAGGCTCCCCACGACAAATCCCCAGAAGGCAAAGCGGGTCGACAGCCACTCGGCTTCCGGATTGGCATCTTTTTTAAAGCCCAAACCATAACGAACGATGTCGACAAAATGAAAGCGCGCCAGCCAGGCCAGAAACAGAAAAAAAACAATATAGGCGCCAATCATCTGAGTCTCTTCAGGGCGCGAAATGGTCGGCCCGAATGTCACGCCCAGAGATGCTGCCGGAATATTTAAGCCCAATACGCTCAGCAAACCAAACAGCAGGACACCGATGATGAAAAAAAACCAAAATGAAAAGGAAATCTGTTTGGAAGTTAAAAAGGCAAACCCGATAAAGGCCGGATAGATGAATATTTTCAACTTAAAGAACCCGGAAAGAAGCCCAACTTTCGGAAAATATTTGCCAGCCAGAATCAGGGTCGGAATCTGGGGGATAGACGGATTATAAAAGGCCAGACCATTGAGCAGATGCAGGCAAACCGGCACCATCAATCCGGCCAGCAAAAAACGGTTACTAAAAAACTGCCCCATGCGGTTGCTGTCCAGGGCCTCCTGCATGATCAGCGGAACCCGCAAGAGCGGGAAATTCATACGTTCATTGTATAATGGCTGTTTGCTTAACAGATTAACGATGCAGATCATGACAAAATAGCAAAGCAGGACAAATATGGTCCAGGTCCACAAAGGGGTCAGCCACGTATCCCATGGAATTTGTTTGAGGACTTCAAACCACCCCAGCTGCCGCCCACCAAGAAGGCCGTTATAAAGGCCCGATATTGCATCAGCGCTCTGGGGAAACCAGCTATCGGGCATAAGCGGATGGAGGACTTCCGACCAGCGATTTTCAACAGTGGCAAAATGGAAGGGGGCGGTGAGGTTTACAAAGAAGGTGCGCGCCAATCCGGTCCAGGCAACCCCGGACAGCATCACCATCAGGGCCCAGGATACCAGCAACTCCTTGCCGGTAATCCACTTATGGCCTTTAAACACAAAGCGCAAGACGGCCGTCAGGACCATCAGCCACACCAGAATATAAAAGGGTGCCAGGGGAAAATGCCCGCCACCCAGGGGCGTTGCCTGGCGGAAGGCATTATTAAAGGGGGTGATCAGACAAATTGCCAGCGCAAAAAACGACCCCAGCAATATAGCCCGCAAACGGATTTTTTCTCCGGTTTTTTGCTCTTTAACGCCAGCCGGCTGATCTTTACTGGATGCGGGTTGCTGATTCTCGCTCATTTCTGTTCCCTGATTTTCCTGTTACATCAATTGGGTGCCTGCGTGAACCGCTGATCAAAATTCAGTTTTTTATTCACCACAAAGAACACGAAGATTAAAGCATATTTTTTAATTCGTGCCTTTCGTGAACTTCGGGGTAAATGAACCGATTTGTAAAGACCCGATGGGGTCGATTTTTAGCTTGATTCGAGTCCCATTTCCTTTTCGGCTTCGGCCAGCAAACGCTCATAGTGTTCCTTGGTCGGTAACTCAAAGGAGCGCCATAGTAATAATTGTTTGCGGATATTATGTAAAAATCCTTTATTGATTCGGTGCCAGGCATTGGCTTCACCGGACTCACGCGTCAGGCGAACCTTGATCTCTAAAAACCCGGGCTCATCAGCTGCCGGACAAAATTGGAATTCGACTTTCTGATTGATTCCAAAATCAAAGGGCGCCAGCCAGACACTGGTCCACATTTGCAGACAGGCATCATACTCGCAGGCTTGCTCCGGGCAGTCTTCATCGTCACCGGCAAGAGCAGGCGCGGTCTGGCAACTGAAACCAAATTCGATTTCACCGGTAGAAAACAACCCATGCGATACATCCTGGTGCCCCTGAAAATACTCCAGTAAGAACCCGCCGATGCTGCGATGTTCCGCATAACTCATGTAAAACGGCAGGGTGACTTCAATAAAATTGCCACGGGCTTCGGGAAGGGTCCAGGCCCGGTTCACATCGGGGATTGCTATTTCACCGGCCACCTTTGACGGGTACAGAACAGAAACCAGCACAACAATGATCACCAGAATCATGGCCGCTACACCCGCCCAGGAAGAATAATTAACGGTGATCCCGGACCACAACGCCGTTTCGGCAAAGAGCTTGGCTGAGGTCTGGGCCACCAGGTAGCCCAGGACCACACTGATAACAGCCAGTGCCAGGGCTTCGGCTATAAATAAAAATGAGACGTGCGAGGGCGCCAGGCCCACTGATGTGTATATTGCGATTTCACGCTTGCGTTCATATACGCTGCCGATCATGGTATTTAGCACGATAAAAACCGAAATGATAATCGGAATGATAATGTTGGGCACGCCGCTGTAACGCATGGTATCACTGGCATGATACAGAAAGGTGCCCTCCGGCTCGCCGCTGAACAGCGACAACCCGAAACGGTCCACCAGATTCTGAGCTTCTTTCTGAATGGAAAGATCTTTGCGTGGAACGATGGCCACACCTTTCAAATGCCCCCCGGCAGCCAGAAGGCTGCGATAAGGGATGATCATGGACAAATCGCCGGGGATATGCTGGTAACGGCTCTGAAATTCGCGCACATCGTCACCGGAATCCATGGCTTCGAGTTCCTCTTCCGTCATGGCGCTGGAAACTTCTCGTGGAAAAGTAGCCGGCGTCAGCGGCTCGCCGTCGAGGTCGGTTCGCTGCTGCAGTTTTTTGCCCGAAAAAACACCCACGACCTCAAAAGGCATACCCCACATCGACACGGTCGCTCCCCCGGGTTTCTGGGGATTGATGCCCAGGCTTTGCGCCATGCGTTCGGGCAGCAAAATCGTATTCAACTCATTTTCCGCCAGCCAGCGACCGCCAACCAGGATCTCATCAAGCCCAGACACCTCCGGCTCCAGATGGGAAAGACCGACCAGCCCCTGGGCCTCAAAAGACAGGCCGTTATGGTAGACCGGAATGCGCGTTGTGCGCGTTTTGTCCTCATCTTCCAGCCAGACCCGCGGGACACTGATGCCTTTTTCTGCAAAATTATTGGTGATAAATCCCAGGGCCTGTTGTGGCAAATCGCGCCAGTTGACATTTTTTAGCAGAAAGCCGTTATAGGGCGCTGTCGGTTCATAAAGCACCCTGGCATGGTGTCGCATGGACTTGACCGCTGTAAAGCTCATGATCGTAAAGGTTAAGATGATCAGGGTGGTGCAGGTCAAGGCCGTTCTCAGGCGGCGGCGTCTCAAGTTGCTGACACCCAGCATAAAGGCCGCTACAAATGCTTTCCAGCGACCGAGTTCTTCAGCCTCGACGAGTTTGGCATGGGTTTGCAACTGCGACATTTCGCCTTCAAACCGGAAAAAAATGATCAAGGTCACCATAAGGGAAAGACCCATAATAAAAAAAGCCAGAATCACCACCAGGGGGCTGTAGGCCAGCCGAAAGGCCGGATGCACAAAATAGATGATCGCGATCAACAGGGCGAGAATACCGATAAATGCGACGATGCGTTTATAGATATTGGCATAGCAAAACAAAAGCCGTTCCATACAAAATGCAAAGGGCACAAAAAGGGCGATGTAAAACAACACCCCGTAAAGCACGTCTTTCTGGGTTTTTTCCACATCATCATACACCCGGGAGGCCAGCGCCCATGACCGCATTGCCGCCTCTGAGGCCTGATTGTACACTTTATTCTCATAAGCCGACTGCGCGGTTCCTAACGCTTCCAGACCCTCCTCCTGAAGCGTACGAATGCGCTCATTGAAGATTCCGCGTTTTTCTAAATTGGAAATACGAGGTTCCAGCAGGGTCCACATATCTTTGGCAACCTGATACTCGGTACGAAACAAAAAGGGCGTATGGCCGACCAAATAGCCGATACCGGTGGATTTACCCTTACTGGCATTGGTCAGTACCAATTTATTGCGCAACACGGTATCCGACAGCGTTAATTTCAAGGGGGTGCCCGGTTCCAGAAAGGTGGTTGATAGGGTCGATGCGTTGGAATACTCCGAAATCCAGGTGTCAAGCCGGCTCATAAACCAGCGCATGGGATCGGATTCCCTGCGTCCGTCGATAATCTTGACTTTGTGCAAATGCCGGAAAGTACGAGGTTCCAGCAGATTGAAGAACGTAATCCCGCTGCTGGCAAACATCACCAGATCGGTTTCCATCAGGCGCCGGTACATTTTCACACGATAGGCAACCTTACCGGTTTTCTTTTTATCGATGGTCCAGATAATGTCGCCGCTTTCAGGATGAAATTTGTATCCTTCGAAAATGATTTTATGATAAGTGTGCTTTTTATCTGCCAGGCCTCTGAGATAAAAATTGCCCAGATGATCGACCATCACATAAAAGCGGGCCGGGCCCTGATAGCAGAGCAACACGGTCCCGGGTGCCGGCTGGTCGGCAAACAGCTCGCCGTGCCGCAGGAATTTGGCCCTGCCGACGATGGCCGAATAGCCGAAGCGGGGGAATATGTCGTCATGCAACCTGGGTGCTTGAGCCAGGTGTTCGATCAAACGGCTGACTATCGCACTTTGCTTGAGTGCAAAGGCCGTATCCACATGCTCAGGCGTATCAAAAGGCGTGCCCCAGCGCGCTCTGGCATCATGGGTGGTGGCAAACGTCAGACCATGGATGCCGCCCAGCGCGGTGAGCTCCCCGCCCAAAGGGGGTTTGTCGAGAAAAAAGCTTTGCCAGGAGCGTTTCCGGCTGGGGCGCAGGCTATCTTTGTACATTTCGCTAAAGCCCGGCTCTTTTGCAATTTGGGCAGCCCCCTGGCGCAGGACCTCTTCGAGCGTACTGTAAATGTTGGTCCGCTTGATCCGCGGCCGGAATGGAAAAGCCCACCCATAATTGAAGGCGCCAAAACCGTCGCCATGGCTGGACAGGTGCAGCGAGATGGCTGCATCCACATCATAGGCTCTGACCTGGCTTCTGAAGGCGCGCGCGTCGCCTATCTCTCTGGCATGTCGCCGGGCGTCTGAAAGGATGGCCTTTTGATCGTTAATGGCCTTGGGAATGAGCTCCGCAAGCGCCTGGCGATCATCAACCGTCAGATCCGAAAAATCAGGACTCCACATCAGACGTCTGAGCGTCAATCTTTCCTCGGCCAGCATTTGAATCTGTTTGGTGTTGGCCGTGTTTTTTTGCTCCAGACGCAGACGCATCAGGTCGCGGGATACCCTGTCGGATTCTGACTTTAAGCGCTGATCAATAGCGGTTTTCAATATTTTACGCGTTTCCTCATCCTGCTGTTCATGTTGGCCAGGAGAATCGGCTGACATACCTTTTAATAATTTGATCGTCTTGCCAGTTGTTTTAATCAGCGTTTTAAAAGACTTTTTTAATTTACGCAGGTCTTTGGATCGCGACGAAATGCTCCAGATCATTTCTCGAAAACCCGCCAGCGTCTGGGCATGGCCGCTGCTGGCGATCAACAGCACGGATCGTTTGGGCGGCTGCTCTTTTAAAAAACGGGCCAATTCGAGCAGGGTGGCAATACCGACGGCTTCATCGGCGCCAGGCGACAGTCCCGCCACGGTGGCGGTGCTGTCGTAAAAGGCTTCCACCATGATGAGCCTTTCCTTGAGCTCGGGATCAGTGCCGTCGACAAAGCAGTAGATATTTTCCGAACTGACGAGTTGCCACCGCGTCTGTGACACCAGTCGCGCTTCGGCTGCGACCTGACCGCTGGCCGCCTTTTCAAAATCGCCGAAGACCTCTCTGGCCCGAGCCTGAGAAATCCAGAATCGCGGAAATTGAAGCGGTGAAAGTTCAAACTTTTCCTCAAATAAGGTTTTGGTCGAATTTTCACGATCGATGTAAATGAGCGCCCTGGCACCGAGGTTGGCGGCATGCAGCCAATTTTTGCCCGAATCCATTTCCATTAAAAGAATGGCGCCTTTGACGGTTTTACCATTTAATTCGGCCAGTTCGCCGCGGCCGGCATAAATCAGCGGCCCGGAGAATCCGGGCGTTGCGATGGTTTGCGGTGTTACGGCATTGCCGATGATGGGATGCAGTTCAATGGGCCGATTGTGGTTGGGAAGCGTTAGCTGGCTGCCGGCATGCTGGATGACCGGCACCGAGAATCGGTAGGATCCCACGTTCTTATAGCCAAGTTTGTCAAATTTTTCTTTTAGATACGTCGCTGCGGCCGCATTCCCGGCCGCACCGGTACTGCGATCTTTCAGAGCGGAAAACCGGTTGATGACATCAGTAAATGAATCCGGCAGATTTTTTTCAGATACCGCCGCTGCCGCTGCCGCTGGCAACAGCAAGCTGCACAACAATATCAGGAGGATAACCAAACTGCCAGCACGGATTGCTCGCTTCTGGCAGCCGGCTAAACACCAATTGCTTCTGGCCACTGGCTTCTGGCCACTCGCTTCTTGCTGCTTGCTGCTGGCTACTTGCGTCTGGCTGCCGGCGTATGGCAAGCGCCCCCCCTGCGGAAGGGTCGTATGTTTAAAATTTTTTGATGTCCGGTCATAAAACATAATGTCGCAATACCTAGTGCAATAGGTTTCAAAATAATTGGCCTGAAATTAACTGCCAGGCGCGAGCTGCCAGTGACCAGAGGCCAGCTGCCAGCAGCTAAACGCTAATGACGGGTATCGATCTTCCCGATCGATATCGACAACTCCTCCCGGTCTTCGATCTTGTCGACGGTTCCATCCCGGATCCAGACCACCTGGTCGGAAACATTGAGCATCTTAAAATCATGGGTGGCCGAGATCACCGTAACATTGCGCTCCTGGCTCAAGCGCTTTAGTAACGCAATAATTTCTTCACCGGTCGTTAAATCAAGGTTCCCGGTGGGTTCGTCGGCCAGGATAATGGCGGGGTCATTGGCCAGGGCCCTGGCGATGGCAACGCGCTGCTGTTGGCCGCCGGAAAGCTCAAAGGGTTTATGGCTATAGCGATCTCCCAACCCCACAAGTTCTAAGAGCTGCAAACCCTTTTCTGTAGCAGCGTCATTGTTCATTCCAGCAAAAACCATCGGGAGGGTGATATTTTCAAGGGCTGTCATTACCTGGATAATGTTAAAGGTTTGAAAAATATACCCGATCTTGCGGCAGCGCAGCCAGGCCAGTTCGTAGGCATCCAGTTGAGCGATATCCACCTCATCGATGAACACTTTGCCTGAAGAAGGCTTATCCAGACCGCCGATCATGTTAAAAAGGGTACTCTTACCGGAACCGGAGGGCCCCATAATCGAGATATAATTGCCCCGGAGGATTTCAAGGTTTACGCCCTTTAAGGCCTGAACCTCGACCTTTCCCAGCTGAAAGGTCTTATAGACATCCGTGACCCGCACAATATTGGATGATTCTGCCATAGCCAATTTCCTTTTCGCTGCGCTCTGCACTGTGCTGAGCGCATAGGGCATAGCGTTTTGCGCCGTTGCAAAAAAATGGAAGACCTCAGATCATCAAACACGCTATGCGCTTTGCGCCATGCCCTTTGCTATTTTTATTGCTCCACCCGCATGGCCTCAACCGGTTGCATTCTGGCGGCCACAACCGCCGGATAGAGCACGCCAATTAAACTCAATATACATCCCACTGCGATCGCAATCGCAAATGAGCCCATCACGGCAACCCATGATACCTCGGCTAACGAAACCGGGCCATAACGCAACAGGGCCCCGATCAGCGCGAACAGAGCACCCGCCAGCGCGCCCGCACCGGCACCCACCAGACCCTGCATGCCGGCTTCGAGAATAAACAGCCGTAAAATAAACCGGTCCAGGGCTCCCAGACATTTCATCGTTCCGATTTCCCGAAAGCGCTCGGTTACCGCCATAAGCTGAGCATTGACGATGCCCACCACACAGACCATCAGCGACAGAATAATGATCCAGCGCTGTTTGGGGCTGGCACCCACATTGGTGTCTGTCGGCCCGATATCATAACCCGCGCGGATAACAGCCTGGCGCAACTGGCGATCCTGGGTAGCCAGCAGTCCATTGGCCACATCATTGCTGACCCGCACAAAACCTAAAAATGAAACGGCCAGTACCAGACTCATGGTGGTGATAAGAGATCTGAAAAAGCGAACCTTTATGCTTTTTAGGGAAATTTCAACCGATTTGGCAAATGGAAGAACGATTTGGCGGTTTACGCTTGTGGTATCTTCTTTACCTGACAATGGGATATGTTGATCAACCATGTTTGTGACCGTATGTAAATTTAATACCTGAATCTTACAAGACTTAAATAATATATAATGGGCAGATGCTGTAACATAACCCAATTATTATGTAAATAGGAATCGTTCCTATGAAGCGTATAAAACAAGCGATCAAACAAGGCGTTGATCGTCCGCATTTTGCATTCGATCGAATCAAGATAAACCGGCAGCTCTAAAAAACCAGCAGCCGGTATGGCCTACCGTTTACGAATTAGATAAATGCCATCACGTACACTTAACATCACCTTATCGATGCCATCGGTGGTTTTTACCTTCTGATTAAACGCGGCGATGGCTTTTGCATTTTCATTGGAGATGGGCTTTTTAAAAATTTTGTTGCGCCAGAACACGTTATCAACAAACACCAGGCCACCGGATCGCAGGATGCGCAGCGCCTCATCAAAATAGAGGCCGTACGAAGGCTTGTCTGCGTCAATAAAAACAAAATCAACGCTGTTATCTGAAATTTCCTTCAGGGTTTCAATGGCCGGTTTCATTTCCAGGCGGATTTTGCGGCCATAGGGGCTTTTTTTGAAATAGCGTGAGGCAATCTCAGCATAAGCACTGCTGGATTCACAGGTAACGAGCAGCCCGTCATCCGGCAGGGCCTCGGCAATCATTAAGGCGGAAAACCCGGTGAATGTCCCGATTTCAACGGCCGATCGAGCCCCGGATGCCCTGAGTAGAAATTGCATCAACCTGCCTTCAACGTTGCCAATACTCCAGCGTGAGCGACCGGTGATGGTTTCGGTTTCTTTTAAGAGATCCTGCAGTAAAGGAGAAAGCGCATCGGTATGTTCAGCAATATAATCTTGGATCAATGCATCCTGGTTCTGTTTCACACGAATGTCCCTGTTCCTCAGTTGGATTACTGGTAAAAATATGTTCTGATTGACTTGGCGCGTCTTTCAAGCGTCATTGCGAGCAAAGCGAAGCAACATGTCATTGCGAGCAAAGCGAAGCAATCTAATACAAAGCATCATCCCGAGCAG
>JAHEIW010000127.1 GCA_024639185.1 Deltaproteobacteria bacterium
CATGCCGGCCAATGGCACCGGCAGGTCAGTTTTTTGGCCTCCGAAGAAATCGATAAAGCCCGCCAGTCAGGCCTTGATGTTACCTTTGGCGATTTTGCCGAAAACATCGCCACCACCGGCATAGATTGGAAAAACATTCCGGTGGGAACCCGGGTTCACTTGGGGCCGGATGCTCTGGTCGAAATTACCCAGATTGGAAAAGAGTGCCACAACCGGTGCGCCATTTACTACAAAGCCGGCGATTGCATTATGCCGCGGGAAGGTGTTTTTGCACGGGTACTTAGAGAGGGAAAAATTAGACGCGGAGATCAAATCAGCATGGTAGCGCCTGAAGACTAAAAGCAATGATTAAAACAAACCGTCCTTTAGACTGCATGATCTTTATTTTCCAGTAGCGCGTCTTTCCACCAGCAATTCAACCCAGATACGATCAATAGGCGCCGTTCCCGATCGACCGGCTGAAAAACCAACTCCCGGAGGGCCCGTTGCATGCCGCTGCGCATATCCATTTTTTTAAAATGCCTCGCTAAAGAGCTCATTAATCCGATCACCTATCTGGTTGCATTTTTCATTGGTGCCACCATCAATACCCTTCAGGGCAACGACATTTGGTTTTCAGCAGTTCCGTATGTTGTGCCGTTCTTTGTGCAGGCTTTCGCCAAAGCCTCCATAAAATTTAAAAACAAAGACATGGATATCCTATGTCAACTACCGGCAGAGCGCCAGGACCCAGTATTTGTGATTGACAAAAAGGGCTGGGTGGTGGCAACAGCCGGCAATACCAAAAAGCTTTTTAAAAGACATCATGTAAAAAAATTACAGGATCTGTTTGAAAAATCCGACGCCGCAACCATTCTAAAGGCCACCGATGACATCCGGGCAAAATGGCAGTCTGAACCGTTAGAGTTAAACTCAGACATCACTGGTAAGTGGTACCAGATCAAGACAAAGATCGGAGAAGGTGGTCACGTTCTCATATGGTTGGATGAAATATCATCGCGTAAAGCCATGGATATCAGCTTGACGGCCATTCGCGGATTTAGCCGCGAAGTGATGAACTCCATTAATGAGCTAGCTAAAAAGAATGATATCTATGATCGGCTGGCTTTGCTTATTTTAAAAGAAGGCTACCAAGGCGTTTTCATTACCAGAGAAGACAAAGACGGTAACCTGGCCGGTTATGTTTTCAAGGGCAACAGTCATAAGCTGGTAAAATCTGAATACATCCAGGTACCGGAAGCCTCGGCAGCGCCGATCTGGGCATCACGCAAAGCCGAGTGCGATATTTACGGCTGTGTGGCAACGGCCACCCGGCCGGAATCCATGCCTCAGGCCGAATTTGAAGAAAAACACCCCTTTGATGAACGCGTTAAATCCTTTTTGGGCTTTGCCATCACGAATTTTATTAATTATGCTGAAGGCGATGTCTCGATCATTGCTTTTAACAAGAAGGACGGGCTCAAAAAATTTGATACGGACGTCATCAATACCGTCGTTAATACCGCCAGGTCGGTGACGCATCTGATTGACCTGGCAATCGGCAACAATCGCATGCTCAGTGCCCTGGAAGTGGCTGAAGAAGTTCAGCAGAACCTGCTGCCCAAAATTTTACCCGCCGTAAAAGGCCTCGATATCGCGGCTAAAAGCATATATAGCAACAAGACCGGTGGCGACTTTTACGACTTTCTCAGAGTTTCGCAAACATCAGACGGCATCTTAAATGTGGTCGTTGGCGATGTATCCGGTCACGGAATTGCCGCTGGCCTTCTGATGGCCACCGCACGTGCGCTGTTTCGAAGCCGCTCGGCTCAGCCGGGAACACTTTCGGAGATTGTTACTGATGTCAATCGTGATTTAACGCTGGATATCTATGACACCGGCCGGTTTACCACCCTGTATTATCTAACTGTCGATTCGCAAGCCAATCGGCTAAATTGGGTCCGGGCCGGTCATGATGCCGCTCTGCTGTTCGATCCCAAGACCAACAGCTTTGAAGAACTCTATGGCTCCGGTCTGGCGCTGGGCTGGGATGAAAACTATCAATATGAAGAAAACGAGCGAACCGGTTTGGTCAAGGGGCAGGTTATATTTATGGGAACCGATGGCATCTGGGAATCATTCAACCAAAAAGGTGAGCCTTTTGGCAAAGAACCGGTCAAAGAGATCATTCGTCGTAATGCTGATGCTAGCGCCAATGAGATAATGAATGAAATACTGACGGCTCTATCCCGCTATCAGCAAAACGAAGAACCCGAAGATGATGTTACGCTGGTCGTCATAAAGATGGTAGACACTTGATATAAATAGGTTCAGAGGTTAAAGGACAAGATTGAAGCCGGAATCTCGGCACTCAACCACTGAACCCAAAACCTTGAACCTCTGAACCTTGAACCCTGAACCTATGTTATGAAAACATTTATTGGTTTTGACGAAGCGCTCGAACTGACAATGAGAAATGTTTCTGCCAGTGATACTGAAGGTCTTCCTTTGGCCCAACTGACCGGTAGGATTGTGGCTGAAGATATGGATTCCAGAGTGGACAGCCCCTCGAGCACTTCGTCGCGCAAAGACGGGTATGCCGTGATGTCATCGGATCTGGCCGCTGTCGGTGAAGAAACACCGGTGGAATTGAAAATTGTCGGTCAGCTTGCAGCCGGGGATGATGCTAACCTGCAAATTACCAGCGGACAGGCGGTGCGCGTTACCACCGGTGCCCCCTTACCGGAGGGCGCCGATGCCGTGCTTTCAGAAGAATTCTGCGATCTAACCGCCGACACGATAACCGCACGACGCATCGCTGAAGAAGGCCGTAATGTCCTCGGGCAGGGAACCGATATACGACAGGGAGAACAGGTGGCCGCCAAAGGTGAAAAACTGTCTCCGGCCCTGATTGGGCTGTTAGCTTCCGCCGGGTTCGATCGTGTTCCGGTATATCAGTTGCCGAAGGTAGCCGTGATTGCCAGCGGCAATGAAGTTGTGGCGCCCGGAGAACCATTGAGCGACGGAAAACTGTATGCCAGCAACATGGTTGAAATCGGTTCTTGGCTGACTTATTACGGTCTGTCGTATTCAGCTGAACTTGTCTCTGACAACGCATCGGAAATTGAATCCGCCATTGCTTCACGACTGTCGGAAACAGATGTCTTTATCACCAGCGGCGGCGCCTGGGGAAGCGAACACGACCTCATATTGGATGTGGTGGAAAAACTGGGCTGGCAGGGCATATATCGGCGGGTTCGGATGGGCCCGGGCAAACCGGTTGGATTCGGCCTGCTGGAACAAAAACCGTTTTTTATATTGCCCGGAGGTCCCCCGTCCAACGAAATGGCCTTTTTGCAGCTGGCGCTGCCGGCGATCATGAAAATGAAAGGAGAAGCAGCCTTTTCTTTTCCGATCGTCCGGGCGCAATTGGCTGACACGGTAAGCGGCCATAAGGATTGGACCCAATTTATTCACGCCCGCCTTGAAACAGATAAAAATCAGCTCATCGTAAAACCCGCCAAACTCAAAAGCCGACTTGTCTCAATGGCGCGCAAAGATGCTTTGATTATCATCCCTGAAGGCTGGGAAGAATGGATCGCCGGTGAAGTCATTGATATTCAGCTGTTAAATCCGGATTTTGCACATCGATAGCTGTTTAACAATCTGTCCCTGAGGATCATATTAATTTTTTACGTCAATAACCCATCAGAATAGAAAATATTGATTCAGTCAAGGGAAAATTAATGATCCGGTATTTAATTTTAAGTGCGGATCAGGCAGTTAAAAATGCTTTGGTAAGTGCCCAGATGATGTCTGCGGAGTAAATGCTTGCGCTGACGCAGCGGTTCACTCTATAAATGGCCGTCCACCATTAGATATAATGACAGAGGGGAGGGATATATGAGCGACCGACGCACATCCATTTTGGCTGCGCTTGAAAAAAACCTGGAAGATACCATTACGGTTTTTGAAAAATTATCGCCCGAAGAACTAGACATTCAGGTTTATCAGGATGGGGCCCAATGGACGGTTCAACAGGTTTTGGCCCACTTTATCACCATTGAAGGATCGATGCAGTGGCTGTTTAAAAACATTTTGGACGGCGGCCCGGGTTCGCCGGAAGGTTTCGATGTCGAACGTTTTAACCGCACCCAGCCTAAAAAATATGACGGCAAAACGATCGATGAGCTCAGCGCACAATTCCAATTGGTCCGCAATGAGACGATTGCCATCGTGGGCTCCATGACCGATACCGATTTTGACCGTGAAGGGCGGCATGCGTTTCATGGCCACGGCAAGCTCGAGCGGTTTATCGTCTGGGTGTATGAACATGTTGAGCTTCATTTAGAAGATCTTCGCAAACGAGTCCCAAAAACTAACGCCATGTAAACCCTGCCAGCAGAAGGAACAGCCCTATGCAAAAATCAAAGACCATCGACATTCTAAAATTACTGGCGGACGGGGTCCATCCGGTAACCGGCGAGCAACTCGACAAAAACCATCTTATAAACGAACCCGATGTGATCCGCGCGCTCAACACCGCCGTCGAGTCACTGGCATCAGAAGAAGAAAAGATCAGGCACAAGCGGAATTTGCCGGAGCGCGTGGGCAAGCCCTGGAGTGAACAGGAAGATCAGGCCCTGATCAAGGCTTTTGATAACGGGATCTCGCTGAATGATCTGGTCGATAAACACCAGCGCACGAGAGGTGCGATACGCACCCGGCTGATCAGATTGGGTAAAATTGACCTGGATGATCAGTCGTCGAAATAACTCTGGCTTAAGGGGATCACAAAAAATTGATTAGGAGCCATGTCAGAACCCTTTTTTTGTCTGTTTGCGCCTTTTGTAAAGCGCTAAGCTTGTTGCGCTAAATCTTGAAAACTCGGGCTAACCGCCCTCAAACAGTTCAAGATTTTGCGCTTCACTGCACTAAGCGCTTTTATCAAAAGCTCGCAAAAGTGACTTCAAAAAGGTTTTGACATGGCTTCTTTGGAATAGTGCTAATTTTAAAAGGAAGTACCATGAATCTGAATTTTCGAAAAGAACTGTTGAGCGGCAAAACAATGATCGGCACCATCGTCACCCAGTCGAATCCGGCGATGGCGGAAATTTTAGCCGATGTCGGCTTTGACTGGCTTTGGATCGATGCGGAGCACTCACCGATGGCAATGGGAGAAATTCAAGCTATTCTGCAGACGGTCGCAGATCGCTGCGCATGTGTCGTTCGCATCCCAACCAGTAACGAAGTCTACATCAAAAAGGCACTGGATATCGGCGCCCCCGGAATCATCGCGCCGCATGTAGATTCGGTTGAGATCGCTGAACGGGTGGTCAAATGGGTGAAATATCCGCCAATCGGGGAAAGAAGTATCGGCGTCGCACGCGCACATGGCTACGGACTCGATATTGCCGGGTATATGAATAGCGCCAATGACCGGATTGCGGTTATTGTTCAAATCGAACACGTCAAAGGAGCTCAGGACATTGATAAGATCCTGAATGTCACCGGTGTCGATGCGGTAATAATCGGACCGTATGATCTTTCCGGCAGTCTGGGCAAACCCGGTCAAATAGAAGATCCAGAAGTCCAGGGCTATATCGACCGGGTGCGCGAAGCCTGCCTGAAATGCAAAAAGCCAATTGGAATTATCGGCATCTCGGTCGACGCAGCCAAACCGTTTTTGGATCAGGACTACTCACTGATTGCGGTGGGAATCGATACGATGATATTCGGCCATGCGGCTCGGGACATAGTGGCCGAAATGAAAGGTGAACATGCAGGCTAAAAAAGGTGAGCATCCTTTGGGCGACGCCGGGCAGCTGATTTTGTTCGGCGTGTTTTTGATTACATGGATCCTGGATTCATTTGTCCTGCGCTGTTCCACCTTTTTTGCAAGTAGCATTTCGTTGGTGATGCGCTTAATGTTTCTGGTGACAGCACTGGTGGTTGCTTTTTTTCTTTTCAAGTCCGGCCATGTCGCTGTGATCGAAGAACAGCGCCCCTCGAGAATAATTTCAACCGGCGCCTTCGGTTATGTGCGGCACCCATTGTATCTGGGAAGTATTCTGGTTTACCTCGGATTAGCCGTTTCCACGATGTCCCTGTTTTGTCTGGCATTGCTGGTGGTGATCGTTCTGTTTTACAACACCATTGCCGCTTACGAAGAAAAAATGATGGAAGCAAAATTCGGGCAGGCTTACACGGCCTATCAGCTAAACACAGGCAGGTGGCTGCCCCGCTTTGGCAAGAAAGGCTAACCATGCTCCTTAATGAAAAGCTTTTTAACTATTTTTCAGACAAATCCCAGAAAACCCAGGTGGATTTGCTGTGTCTGGGCCTGGGTTACACCGCGGTGCTCACAACAGATGGCGGCATCGGAATGGCCTACACTTATTTTGAAGATAAAAAATCCTGCATGGCGTTAAATGAGGCCATCGATTATGAAGGCCGGCCTGCCGCAACGCTGCTGGAAAAAATTAAAAGCGATCATCCGCTGGAAAGAAGCATGGCCCTGGCCCTGATCAATGCCCTTAACCATGAAAATACGCTTAAACTGCCTGAAGATAAAGATAATACCATCCTTTTTAAGTTCTTTCGTCTCGAGCCGGACACCAACGTCGCGATGGTGGGCTATTTTGGGCCGCTGGTCAAGCGCCTGGAGCAAAGAAAGGTCCCCCTTGAAATACTGGATGTCTCGCGCGGCCTGGGGGAGCGCAAAGATTTTTATGCAAAGCTAAACGGCTGGGCCGATGTATTGCTGCTGACCTCAACGTCCATCTTGAATAATACCACCGAGGAGATCCTCAGTCACCTGCACAAGGGGGCAAAGGCCGCGCTGCTCGGGCCCAGCACACCCATGGTGACGGAGGCATTTGAACATCTACCCGTTGATATGCTGGCCGGCACTGTTGCACTTGATCGTGATAACATTATCAAAGCAGTTCGCCACGGCATGGGTACCCCTGTGCTGCATCGATTCAGCCGCAAGTCTTATCTCTCTTTATCCTAACCTAATTTTTTGTTGACAAATCATGCCACAATGTGGCAATAAATTTAGCATCTCACATTTATCTGATAATCTGGTCCTGCGTAGAATACCTGCCAGAGTTGCTTTTCTTCACTTTCTATTAGAGGCCATTTATGGGTCCTGAAAAATATAGACTCTTGTCTAAACACAATCTTATCATTGTAAACCTGGTGATAACCGCAGGTCTATCTCTTATGATTGCTTGTAGCGGCGAAACCGATGTTCGCGTAGTTGACTTTTCTAAAACCGTGGTCGTCGAACAGCCGGGAAAACAGCCATCTAAAGATCCTGCATTCAGAGTGGCCGTAGCTGCCATGATTTCTCCGAAGGAAACATTTGTCTATTACCGGCAGCTTTTGGATTATATTGGCAGCAACCTGGGCAGAGATGTTCAATTTATTCAACGCAAAACCTACAGTGAAATAAATGAATTATTGGGTAAAGGTCAAATTGATTTAGCATTTATCTGCTCGGGCCCTTATGTCGCTGGTAAAGAAAAATTCGGATTTGAGTTGCTGGCCACCCCCGAGGTTCAAAAGAGCCATTTTTACCAATCCTATTTGATCGTCAACAAAGCCAGCCCCTTTCGGAATATTGAAGACCTCAGAGGAAAGATATTTGCGTTCACCGATCCGGACTCCAATACCGGCAAACTGGTGCCCACCTATTGGATCAGTCAGATGGGTAAGCGCCCCGAAACTTTTTTCAGCAAAACTATTTACACCTACAGCCATGACAATTCTATTTTAGCAGTGGCCAAATCCCTGGTGGACGGCGCTGCCGTCGACAGCTTAATCTGGGAATACTACAACCTGAAAAACCCTATTTTCACCGCCAAAACCCGCATCATCCGTAAATCAGAATCCTATGGTATGCCACCCATTGTGGCATCCCCTATTTTAGCTCCTGATTTAAAAAATGAAATTCGCCAGGTGCTCTTTTCCATGCATCGGGATCTGCGCGGGCAGAAAATTCTGGCTGAATTAATGATCGATCGCTTCACCTCTCCCCGGGACGAATGGTACGACAGCATCCGCAATATAGAGCTAAAGATTGCTTCGTTGGAGAAATAGTCTAATGCGCCCTCAAAGCTTAAAAAGCAAACTTCTTTTAGCGGTCTCGTTACTGGTCATCGGCAGCGGGTTGCTCATCTCGATACTCGTCACCCAGCGTTACAGCAGCAGCCTTTTCCAATCCATGTCCGTCCAGGCCGAAAATTTAGCCCATGCCATAGAGCTCGATGCCACCGACAAGATTCTAACCAATGATCTGGTCGCGCTGCAGAAAATACTGGATTACAAGATGCGCAGCAATCCCATGGTTGCCTATGTGTTTATCATTCGAGACAACCAGGTTCTGGCGCATACCTTCAGCCAGGGCATTCCTCTGGAACTGCTGGAAGCCAATGATGCCGTCCTGGATAATTACGGCAATTTTCAGGAAATTGTATCGACCGATGACGAGAATTATCTGGACATCGCCTGGCCGATATTTTCAGGCAAGGCCGGGCTGTTGCGTCTGGGTATATCCGAGAAACCGTACCGCGATCAGGTTGCCCAATTGTGGCTCCAGATGAGCGGGTTGACCCTTGCCATTCTCCTGCTGGCCCTGGGTGGCAGTCTTTTGTTTATCAAGCGCATCACCGGCCCACTGGCCGTGTTGGCCAAAGCGGCTGAAAAAATCGATGAAGGCAATCTCGATGTTAGAGTTGAATTACACAGTCAGGACGAAGTCGGCAAATTGACCGCTGCTTTCAACCACATGATCGCCGGAATCAAAGACTACACCCAGCGGCTCAAAGAAAAAACCTCGGAACTGGACCGCGCCCACCGACAAACACGAACCTCTTTTACCATCGCCCAGGAAATCGGGGCGCTGACAAACTTGCGAGATGTCTGCCGCTATCTGATCAAAGAACTGCAGGGTATCGTGACCTGCAAAGACATGTTTCTGCTGATTTTTAGCAGTAACCGTGAAAATATCTTTATTCAATCTAAAGATGCATCTTCAACCCTGGACAAAGTCGCCTCTCAAAAAGCAGCCAAAATTTTGTCTAAAATTAAAAAAATGGAGTTTCTGGCAGCCGATCCAGCACTCACCTTTTTCCTGCCGGAGCCTTTTCAATCAGCAAAACAGTTGGTCAACTTCCCGCTTCTTCATGAGGGTCAACTTCAGGGCGCCATGTTGATTGCCTGCCCCGGGAACTGTGCCTGCATCAATAAGGAACTGGATATTATTGATCTGATATTAAACCAGACGACAGGCGCGATCCGGCGTTCGGTGATCCACGAAGAAGAAATTCGCGCTCTGCGGACCCGGATTGAACAAACCGCCGAATTCAGCGGCATCATTGGCAAAGACCCCCAGATGCAAAACATCTATCGACTGATTGAAGATATCGCCCCCACCGATGCCACGGTTCTCATCCAGGGAGAGAGCGGAACCGGCAAGGAACTGGTCGCCCGGGCCATTCATCAACTGAGCCCGCGCAATGATAAACCGTTTGTTGTTATTAATTGCTCTGCCTATCCGGCGACATTGCTGGAAAGTGAGCTCTTCGGCCATGAAAAAGGGGCCTTTACCGGCGCTATCCGACAAAAATCCGGACGTTTTGAACAGGCTGATGGCGGCACGGTATTTTTAGACGAAATTGGCGAGATCGCCCCTTCGGCGCAGATTAAATTGTTGCGGGTTCTGCAAAGCCAGAAATTTGAGCGTATCGGCGGTGAAGAAACGCTAAAGGTCAATGTCAGAATTCTGGCCGCCACCAA
>JAHEIW010000358.1 GCA_024639185.1 Deltaproteobacteria bacterium
TTTGATGCTAGACCATTTGCTATGACCCGACATGGTTGCCTCCTCTGCAGAGTTCATTATATTATCATAATGCGCAGAATCATATAGCGTATTTCTTTTCTTGAAGACGGAATAATGGAATAATGTTTTTAGAGACCATATTTCGCTGTTCCATCTTTCCAAAACCCACCATTGCAGCATTCCACTATTCCATTTTTCCAGTCTGAAAAACGGATTGCCGATTGCTGGTACGCGACTATTTCTTTGTAAAACCAATACCCAGGATGAAGATCTCCTTGCTTTCCTTGCGGCTGCTCCGGGGTTTGAAAATGCGATGTTGGCGAAATCGGCTTTTAACGGATTCTGCGAATTTCTTAAATTCTTCACCCTGAAAGATTTTGCATATAAAAGACCCGCCCGGTCTCAGGGCCATTTCAGCAGCGTTAAGCGCAGCCTGGCACAACTGATACGACCGGGTTGCATCCAGCATTTTATTGCCGCTGGTTGCCGGCGCCATGTCGCTCAAAACCACATCAAAGTGGTTGAGCAAATTTTGCCTTTCAAACCATACCTGATCGATGCTCAGAACATCTACCGTAAGCGTTTCGGCCTGCGGCGGCATCTGACAGGTAACCGCTTTGAGATCGATGCCGAGCACCCTGCCCTGTTTGCCGGTCAGCTCGGCGGCGTATAGAAGCCAGGAACCCGGCGAACATCCCAGATCGAGAACCCGGTCGCCTCTTTTAATGAACCGGAATCTTTTCTGGGCTTCTTTGAGCTTGTAAACCGATCGGGCCGGATACTTTTCTTTCCTGGCCTGCTCGGAATAATGATCCTTCCAACGTTGCTGTTTTTTGGGCCCTCGCTTCATTGATTCGCGTTGCCTAATTTTGCCCTGTAGATCTTACCACAGAGATCACAGAGACCACAGAGTTTGAACATATATTTCCTTTGAATCTAAAACACTCTCAATATGTAATAATCTCTGTGAACTCCGTGTGCTCCGTGGTGAAATATTTCAATTCAAAAAAGCATTTCCACTGCTTCGGAGACGGTCTTTATCCCGCTCACTTTGATCCCATCCAGATTGCGGATGCGTTTCATATTTCCATCCGGCACCAGACAGCGCTTGAAGCCCATTTTTTTTACCTCAGCAACCCGGGTGTCAATCTGGCCGATGGCCCTGACCTCACCGGTAAGACCCACTTCTCCCAGGACGACCGTCGCGGGCGCTATGGGTTTGTCCAAAAAGCTGGAAGCGATCGCTGACACGATGGCCATATCCACCGCTGGCTCGATGACCTTGACTCCCCCGGCTACATTCATAAAGATATCATAGCCCATCAGGTGCATACCAAGCTGTTTTTCCATAACTGCAGCCAGCAAAGCGACCCGATTGGGATCCAGTCCCAGAATGGTGCGCCGGGGCGTCCCGAAGCTCGTGCTGCTGGCCAAGGCCTGCAGTTCGACCAGAATGGGTCGCGTGCCTTCCAGACTGGCGGTAACGGCAGACCCGGGCGCATCGGCAGGCCGTTCGGATAAAAAAACCGCTGATGGGTTTGTCACTTCATCCAGACCCTGATCTTTCATCTCGAAGACACCAATTTCATTCGTAGAGCCGAATCGGTTCTTAACCGCACGCAGAATCCGAAAAATGTGATTGCGTTCCCCCTCAAAATACAGAACCGTGTCAACCATATGTTCTAAGAGTTTAGGACCGGCAATGGCACCATCTTTGGTAACATGTCCCACCAGAAAAGTGGATACGCCGGTCTTCTTGGCCATTAACATCAATCGAACCGCTGACTCTCGCACCTGGCTGACGCTGCCCGGAGCTGAAGTGAGTTCAGCGTTGTACATGGTTTGAATTGAATCAATGACCAGTACCTGCGGGTTCTCGGACTGAATAATTGCCAGAATCGAGTCTATATCGACTTCGGAGACGACCATCAGACCGGGACAAACCGTTCCCAGACGTTCGCTGCGTATGCGAATTTGCTGCTGGGACTCCTCGCCGGATACATACAGAACACTGAGGCCCTGGTTGGCAAGCCCGAATAAAGCCTGCAACATCAGCGTTGATTTACCGATACCGGGGTCACCGCCGACAAGGATCAGCGTCCCGGGCACCAGGCCGCCACCCAGAACCCGGTCGAGCTCCTGAATGTGGGTCATAAGGCGGTTTTCGGCTTCCAGCTCGATGGAATCAATGGCAACGGGTGCCGCCTGGGGGCCTGACCGGGTACGACTGGCATCACGCAAAGACGTGGCAGATGTTCGCTCCTCCACGATAGAATCCCAGGTGCCGCAATCCGGGCATTTGCCCATCCATTTGGGCGCTTGGTAACCGCACGTCTGGCAGCAGTAGATAATTTTGGCACTTTTTTTCACAATAGCAATAACCCGGTAAATGTGTTATATTCGTTGAAAAATCGGAAGTCGTTTCAAAACCTCAGATCAGGTTCAATGGCAAGGCGTCACACGCATTGGAAGTGGAGCGTACACGAAGTACGTGAGCATTGCAATGCGTGGAACAACGCAGCCATTGGGCCTTAGATGGGGTTTTGAAACCACTTCTAAATAGCATGGGATACAAATGCAATCAAGCAGCTTATCCCCTCCAGAATGGATACATAGTTCAATGATGGGAGGTCTCAGTGG
>JAHEIW010000359.1 GCA_024639185.1 Deltaproteobacteria bacterium
CGCTTGATAAAATATTAGCTCCCATTCCCCCGTAAGGGTGTCATGGCGAACCAGATACACATTGTCATCATCACCTCTTAATTTAAAATAGCGGTGCGTAGGGTCCAGCCATCGATCGAGCACCTTTTTAACACGGATTTCGCGGGATTTAAACCCGATCGTGCGCGGGGTTTCTTCTGCGCGATAACCGGCATAACAGTGCACCTGAATGGGGATCGTTTTCACGGGTGGTGTTTGTTCCTTTCCGACTCACGTTTTATTCATTTGCTGCCAGCTCAACATGACGAGCCCGTATGCTGCAATCGCACTCAAGAGAATAAAAACAATACCGAACGCCAGTGCCAGCTGGGCAGCCACAATTGATGAAAGAACCGAGGCACAACCATTGGCCGACCAGGCATACGCCCGGTGGGCCGCAGAAGTCAACATATCACGCATACCGATTGTAAACGGCAGCCCCATCAAAAATCCGATCGGGCCCAAAACCAGCAGGGCCGCCGCATATTGCCATATCAGGGCACAACCCAACAGCCATTGTATCAGCGGATCAAGCGCAACGGCAGCTGCCAGCAGCAGTCCCAGTAATAGATACAGCGCTGGCTTTAAAACCGATTTGGTCTGCTTCTGAGCCCAGGCACCCCCCAGGCTTGAAAATATGAGCACCCCGGCAACCACCACGCTAAAACTGATCACCGGATCAGCCCACAACAGAATAAACTTTTTTATGAAAAAGAGCTCAACGAACATAAATCCGGCGCCAATGCCCAGAAAATAGAGCACCTGAGTGCAGGATGGTTTCTGGATGCGTCGCTGCACCATAACGAGTGGCAGCAGCAATAGCAGCCCGCTGACCGCCAGCGCTTCGATCAAAACCACCATCACCACAAGCTCGCCGGACATGAGCAGTGCGTACAAACGGCTGCCCAGGGTCTGATATAGGGCTTTGACCTTTGGCCATTTCAGGTAGCGGCCCGTAAAGGGACGATTGTCAGATTGAGGCCGGACATCCAGCAAATAGGACTTGAAATATGTTTCTTCTGTTCCCTGACGGTAGGCGGCTGCCAGACGATTGATTTCGTTAAAGTGATAGGGTGCGTCGAATTGGTTGAAGCGATTGGCCTGACCGGATGTCAGACCGGCCAGATAAACAACATCAAAATTATGATCGTGTGCAAATGCGATCAGACGGTCCGTATTACGTAAGGGCTTTTTGGATATGAGCAGCACAAAAGTATCCCAGTTCCGTAATATCGCCAGATGGTTTGCCGGATTTGCGGCCGCCATCTTCTTCAAGCCTCTATAAGCAGCTGACCATAAACGTAAACTATCGGCCGGCGGCAGGAGCAAACGGCGCGGTATGATGATCAGCCCCTCCGGTGTTAAATGATTCAAATACTGAAAAAATGCATCGCTGGTAAACAGGTGATCCTGGCTGAGTGCAGACGATCCCGGAATCGATGCTCCCCAGTATTCAACATGAATGATATCAAATCGTTTGGTGCTATTGGCTAAATAAGAGCGTGGCGGTCGGGCGACCACATGACGGCCGTAGTGATTTCGGATGATGGTGGCCAGCGGTGGGTTTTCAATTACCAGCGTGGCATCCGGGATACCGGCAGCCAGAGCGCAGGCCATGGCTGATCCACCATTTTTTAAAATAATCAGTGCTGTTTGAGCACGGGGATGCAGCTGATAGCCGCTATAGCTAAGGGTATAGGACGCAAAGGGGGCGTCTTGCGAGGCCTGCGGCGTATACAAAACCAATTGATGATCACCGTCCCTAAAAGTTGCGGTCTGGGGCGCCAGGCTCCGGGTGTAGCGCAGGCTCAAACCCGGTGCAAAGCGAATATGGGGACTGCTGACCCGATCAATGCGCCCCCTGATAGTGTTGACGGTCTGTTCGACGCGGGTATTCGGAAACTGCAACACCTGGTAAAGGGTTTTATAGGCTGACGGTTGCACGGCAATCAGATGTTGACCGTCCGTGAATATCCAGAGCAGACCTGCGCCGGCCATCGCGCAAATTAAGACCGCCGAGCAAATCGTCTTCAATGGGAACCTAACTTCCGACGTCCGACCGTGTGGCCGTCGAAGCAGGCTGAACGGCACCACCAGCAACGGTATGAGGGCCAAACAGACAATCAACTGGCCTTCGCTGACGACAGGGAGCAGCAGGGCCGGTGATACAGACCCACAGGCGGAACCGCTCATGGTGGCAAAATATATCAAACCGGTCTGTTGCGGGTTGCGGGTGTATGCAGTGGCGACCAGCCCGCCTGAGAAAAAGAACGGCAGGGCCAAAATGATAAACGCAGCCAGTATATAAAGGCTCTGAACCGGCTCGACGGGCAGTCGAAAATAATCCAGTGGCAAATTGTTGACAGCAATAAATGCCACCAGGGTAGTAGCGGAATAAAGTGTCACCCAGAGGGTGATGGATTGACGCCCGGACGTTTGCCGCCGGGGCCGATTGTCATGGCGGGCATTGAAAATGCTCAGAAAGGTGCCGCTGGCGGCAAAGCCAAACAGGGCAATACTGATCACCATAAACGAAAGGTGGTTCCACTGGGTGATTGAAAAGACCCGGGTGAGTAAGACCTCAAAGGCCAGGGTTGAAAAACCAATCAGGAAAACGGCAC
>JAHEIW010000360.1 GCA_024639185.1 Deltaproteobacteria bacterium
CAGATAGGACCGGATATGGGCAAGAAAATCGATAAGATACCAACAAAGGTTATGGAGCAGCTCAAGGCTTACGACTGGCCTGGAAACATACGCGAACTGCGGAATGTGGTCGAACGCTCGCTTATCACAAGCCCGAGTTCAACATTTCAGCTTGCCGATTTCTCAATTGAAAGGCACAAATCGTTTTCTCCCCCTTCAAATCAAATGGATAGTCTTGACGAGATCCAGCAGCAGCATATCCTACATATCCTCAATGAAACCGGGTGGAAAATTAATGGGGTCGGCGGTGCTGCTGAAATCCTGCAGATGAAACCCAGCACCCTCAGAAACCGGATGAAGAAATTGGGAATTAAGCGATAACAGCAAAGCTGCAAGCTTTTAACTGACAGCAATCAGTTATCAGCATTCAACAAAAACACTTTCAATATTCCTCCAGGCTCCTACCTTCTGTCTTTATCCTTGGGCCTTCAATCTTTCTTTTTCTAACCAAATATGGCGACACTCACCAAATACGGAGAGCAGATGGGCTTTTACTGTTTTCCAGCCACCACACCACACCAAGATATAACTTATAGCAATAATTGATTAAATTTACTTTTTAGTTAGTTTTTTGTTTCTGGCAGCAATCTTGCTAAGCATGTATGTATCTTTACTCACACCTAACTTAATTCGGAAGGTATCTCATGCAAGTTGGCATTCAAGTACTGTCAAAGTTCCCACCGGAAAACCGACGGGAGTTCATCCGTTCTTTCAACATTTTGCCACAATTTGATGGATGCGGGAAGAACTGCAGCTTTTGCCGGCTGTTTGAAGATGTGGGAGAACTAAACAGCTTTTTGTGGGTGGAGTATTGGCGCAATGAAAACGTCATGGAAGAATACCTGCAGTCAAACCGTTTCAAAACCATTTTGGGGGCTATCGAAACACTGGGAGAGCTTATTCATTTCAACAAGGTTCAATTTCAGAATATTCAACAATAAAAACAATCAAAGGAGAAACGACCATGGCAAAACCAGAGTTCAACAATATTGTGACTGTTCCGAAAGCCGAACCCGGACGGCTCGTACACGATCCAGTTCGGCGGCTGCACCAAGGGCACGATGAACTGCCTGTTCACGCCGTCCGGCTGGAACTATTCCGCGCGCCAGTACCGCCCTCGCGAGGAGATAATCGACGGGAGCTGGGTATTTCCGGAAGCCCAGCCGGTGAAATGAGTAAATTCAGGAGACCCATCCAATGAAATTACGCATGGCAATCTGTTTGATAATCTTCGGGGCTTTCGCAGTTGCAGCGACGCTACTTTCTGCGGCCGAGCCCGTCACCGTCGACATCTTTGTCCGGGCTGAAACCGATTTCCGGAAAAAAAACATGGCATAGATCTTCTCATGGCCAAAGATCCCGAGTTTCTCGCCTTGTGCGAAGACCACGATGTCTGTGTCGAGGCATTGCGGTACTGGGCCCAGTCCAATGCGCCGGAATCCGAACACAGGGTCCTTGAGTACCATGCCCTTATCAAAGAACTTGAAGAGGAGATTTTTCAGTTTTTGGCAGCCCCGAAACCACGGCGACTGGATTGAGGCGGAGTCGAGGCTTTTGGCATGAGCTGTGGATGGCCGCACGCTATGCCGATTCTTGATAATGATGCGATAGTCACAGGCCACATAACTTTTACCCAAGAAGAGCTTAAATTAACTATTAACTGTCGGAGGTTATATGCGTTACACCCTAATGGTAATCGCAGTTTTAATCGCATTTAGCGGCACCCCGGCCATGGCGCAGGATGAAGCCAAACAGCCCGATGCAAAGGCTCAAGGCGGCGGGGACCTGCGCGCCGCCGTACAAAATCCGATAGGCGCTATGATCAGCCTACCCTTCAAGTTTACTTTCGATTACGGTGCCTCCAACGGCGAGGCGTCCTTTTTGAATATCCAGCCGGTCATCCCATTTACCGTTGGGGGTTGGAACCTGATTAATCGTTTCATCGTTCCCCTGATCGACACTGACGGCGATATAGCCGGACTGCCTGGAATTCCAACGCCCGTTCCCGGCAATGGCGCGACCGGTCTGGGGGACATCAATTATTCGCTATTCGTATCCCCTGCCGTGCCGAAAGGTGCCATCTGGGGCATCGGCCCGTCCATCACCCTGCCAAGCGCTTCCGATAAAGAGCTCGGCAGCGAAAAATGGAGTACCGGACCCACCGGCGTGATCCTCTTTCAGCCCAAATGGGGAACCATCGGCGGGCTCGTCCGGCAGTTGTGGTCTTTTGCCGGAGATTCGGATCGGGACGATGTCAACCAGACCTTATTTGAACCTTTTGTGAACTATAACCTTTCTGAGGGCTGGTATTTAATTGCGGACATCGTGATTACCGCCAACTGGGAGGCCAGCTCCAGCAATACCTGGACGGTTCCGCTGGGGGGCGGGGTCGGCAAGCTGCTTAAAATCGGAGATCAGGCCATAAATGCGAGAACCGAAGCCTACTACAATGTCGAAAAACCCGATGGCGCCCCGGATTGGCAGTGGGGGTTTACGATTCAGTTTTTGTTCCCGAAATAGATTAGTTAAATAGTCGAATAGTCAAATAGTTGGTGGTTCCGATAGTCAGATAGATAAAAATCCTCTTTTCCTA
>JAHEIW010000361.1 GCA_024639185.1 Deltaproteobacteria bacterium
AAACCCGTCGGCGCAGTAGTTACCGGTAAAATTTGAAAATGAGTGGCGGCGGTGGAGTCGGAGTTCAGGTTTTTGATGCAAAAGTGGCCGTGTAAACCCTGATTCGGATCCGCCTGTAGCGCAGAATTTAAAATTGAATATTCAATCAAAAATATTCAATTAAGTGTGAAAGGAGCAAAATCCGTGAAGAAACTACTGGCTGCAGCAGTTATACCGGTATTTTTTCTGATCGTTGGTGGTTTTAATGTCTCCTTTGCCTCGGACCGTGAGGCTGGAAACTATCTGCTGGCTCAGCAGAGCCAGGAACAATCTTCTAGAGGCGAAGCGGCGGCTGAAGAAGATGACGAGTATGATGACGAGTATGACGATGAGTATGACGATGAGGTCGTGCAAATCAATGATCCGCTTTACCGGTTGAACCGTGAATTTTTCTATTTTAATGATGCCATGTACGTGGCCATCCTCAGGCCTTTGGGCATCGGTTATCGTACCGTTATACCGTCTGAAATCCGTTTGAGCATTAAAAATTTCTTTCATAACCTGCGCTTTCCCATTCGTTTCGTCAACTGCCTGCTGCAGGCCAAGGGCACCAAGGCCATGGAGGAATTTGCCACTTTTTTTCTGAACTCCACCGTGGGCCTGGCGGGCATTCAGACGCCGGCCTCCTACTACGACAACCTGCCGCCCAGCCCCGAGGACCTGGGGCAAACGCTGGCCGTCTGGGGCGCGGGCCACGGTTTTTTCATCATGTACCCGATTTTCGGACCATCCAGTTTACGCGACTCGGCGACCTTTATCGATACCCTTCTTTTAGATCCGGTCAGCTGGATGGCAAGCAATCGGCAGGGAAACCTTGACTTTTGGACCCTGGTGGCGCTGCGCGCCGGCATCCTTTTCAATGAGCTGTCGTTTCAAATCGATGATATCGACGCGCTCAAAGAGGCGATGCTTGACCCTTATGTGGCGTTTCGCGACGCCTATGTCGAACGGCGCGCCAAATTGGTCGCCGAGTAGTTCGTATCCGCTAAACGGTTGAAAGGTCTTCCGGGGCCGGAGCAAGCTCTTTTGAAAAGATCTTAACTTGAATGAGGCGGGGGCGACCGGCACCGTCGCTTTGAATATCACATCAACACATCTTCGCCATTCTACGGGGCTTCTGTTAGGCAGGAGCCCCGCATCTGTCTGTGGCCGGGTGAGGCCTTGACAAAGCACTTCCGAATACCGACATTAATGCTTCAAATTTGATTACGAACGCTAATGATAGACTTAAATCCGCAAAACGGCTTGTCCGGGCCGGGAGAAATGCAGCGATGTCAAGCGCTCAAAAAGATGGCATCGACCTGGAACGTTCGGTGGAAATCGCCGAAGGTGTTTACTGGGTCGGTTATTACGATGAGCAGGCCGGTTTGCACTGCAATCCTTATCTAATCGTCGATAACGATGAAGCCCTGGTTATTGACGGCGGCAGCCGCCCGGATTTTGCCACGGTGATGATGAAAATTTTACAAACCGGCATTGCCCCCCAACAGATCACCGGCCTTCTTTACCAGCATTACGATCCGGATCTTTGCGGCAGTATACCGAATTTTGAGGATATCATCAAAAAAGATGATTTAAGAATTATATCCGATTCGGCCAATTTGATGTTTATCCGCCACTACTCCGTATCGTCCCCTTTGCTACCGATCAGCCGGATTAATTTCCAGTACGAATTTTCTTCCGGGCGCACCCTGCAGTTTATCAGGACGCCATACTCCCATTCCGGCGGCAGTTTTGTTACCTTTGATTCACACAGCGGTATCCTTTTTAGCAGTGATCTGTTTGGCAGTCTGGGGCTCGAATGGGAGCTGTTTTTCAACCTTCCACCGGAATGCCTTGACTGCTTTCAGCTTTCCAATTGTCCGGAGAAAAGATCCATCTGCGCGATCAATGATATTCTCAATTTCCATAAAACCGTTATGCCGTCTGCCAAGGCCTTAAAGTATGCTCTTGAGCAAATTTCAAAAGTTCCTTTTACGACAATTGCACCACAGCACGGCAGCATTATCAATGACCGGCAGGCCATTCGATATGTGTTCGAGCAGTTGATCAACTTACCCGACGTGGGAATCGACGGCCTTCTTGACGATGACTATAAATTTAATTTTAACAGGTTAAAGGAGCGGTTAAACTGAAATGACTTTTGACGATCTGTTAAGAGATCAAATCGAACAATTAGACTTCCAGAATCCGGACAACGGACCGTTGATCAAGCAGGGACTTGAATACTGGGCCTCTCTGAAAGATACGGACATCAACAACCAACTCTTGCAGGAGCTGATCTTAAAATATTCCGCCTCTGAAAAGAAGCTTAAGCAATTGAACCAGAGGCTACGGGACAAGCAAAAGCGCCTGGATGCCGACCTGGCCGCTGCGGCCGAGATACAGAAAAGCCTTTTGCCTCATAAAATCGATTCAACTGCAAACCTATCGATAGCCTGGGAATTTAAGCCCTGTGAACACACCGGTGGGGACATTTTTAACATGTTTCAGCTGGATGATGACCACTGGGCGTTATACATGCTCGATGTCAGCGGCCATGGGGTTGAGGCGGCGATGATCACGGTGTCGGTTGCCCAGTTTTTGCA
>JAHEIW010000362.1 GCA_024639185.1 Deltaproteobacteria bacterium
GTGAACACCGGCCTCCAGCAGCTCTTTCATGGTAACGTATGCCATTTTCTTTCTCCCTTCATCATTTGGTTTTTCCTCCGCCGCCGTCTACCCTGCTGCCAACTTTCACTGAAAGCACCGGACAGCAGATCCGGCGACGTGTGTGGTAAAAAATCCATTTCAAATAGCAAATTAAGATGGTCATCGCAAGGGTTTTTTCGATTACATGGATCTTGCACGCCTAAACAGCAACTGCTGCATGCAGCGTTTAAGCCTCAAACGCCCCCCTGGTGCCGTGAATTTGACATGTTAATCTTTGGCCTGTTTTCGCATGGCAACGATGCGGTTATATCCGCTATAATCCGTGAAAAAATCAACATCTTCATATTGACCGCAGCGCTGAATGATCTGTTTTAAAGACACCTTTTGGTCATGTCCCATCTCCAACAGGAGCATTCCACCCGGCCGGAGATAAAGATGAGCCGATTGGATGATGTGGCGCAAACAGCGCAGCCCATCCTCGGAACCATCCAGGGCCACAAGCGGTTCAAAGGCCTGAATTTCAGGCTGAAGTCGCTTTAAATCTCCACGGCGGATATAGGGCGGGTTGGAAATGATCAAATCGAATAGATTTGTGCCTGCAGCTAAGGGTGCAAACCAATCTGCGACCAGAAAATGAATGTTGGCGGCCAGGCCATGGCCAACGGCGTTACGCTGGGCAATTTGAACAGCCGCTGCGGATATATCCGTTCCCCAGTAAGCGTGCTGCGAATTCTCAGATGCCAATGCGATCAGGATCGCCCCGCTGCCGGTGCCCAGCTCCAGAATGCGTTGAGGCCTGGAATCGGAGCCGGCTGCAAGATACGACAACGCTCTTTCGACCAGGCATTCAGTTTCCGGTCTCGGTATCAGAACATTGCGGGTAACCGCCAGATCCAACGACCAGAATTCCTTGCACCCCAGAATATAAGCCACCGGTTCACGCTTTATTCGCCGCTTGATAATGGCTTTAAAACGGGTGAGTTCGTTTACATTCAAGGGTTGATCGTAATGCAGGTATAGATCGATGCGTTTGGCAGCCAATGCATGTGCCAGCAAGATTTCGGCAGTGGCTCTTGGGCTGTCGATTTCGTAACGCTTAAAGTAGGTTGTGGCCCATTGAAGCACCTTAAGAATGGTCCATTCAGGATGCCCGGGGCTGATTTGATTGTGCATTTTGCAGGGCCTGTGCCTGATAATAAGTTGTCAATTCATCAATGAGCTCATTGATTTCCCCTTGCAGGATATCCTCCAGTTTATAGAGGGTCAGTCTGATGCGATGATCGGTCACCCTGCCCTGGGGAAAATTATAGGTCCGAATACGGCCACTGCGATCCCCGCTACCCACCTGATTTTTACGAGCTTCGGAACGCTTGGCGTTCTGCTCTTGCACGATTTGGTCGAGTAATCGCGACCGCAACACTTTGAGCGCCTTGTTTTTGTTTTTTAATTGCGATTTTTCATCCTGACAGGTAACCACCAATCCGGTCGGCAAATGGGTAATTCGGACCGCTGAATCGGTGGTGTTCACGCTCTGACCTCCCGGGCCGGTGGACCGATAGACGTCAATTTTCAGCTCGGATGGCTCTATTTTCACATCCACCTCTTCAGCCTCGGGTAAGACCGCAACCGTAACTGCCGAAGTGTGGATACGTCCCTGGGCTTCAGTGGCCGGTACGCGCTGCACGCGGTGAATGCCGCTTTCGTATTTGAGATCACTGTAAACGCCTTTGCCCCGGACAAGCGCGATAATTTCTTTGATACCGCCAACACCCGTCTGGTGTTGGGACATGATCTCTATATTCCAGTTGCGGGCTTCAGCATAGCGCGTGTACATTCTAAAGAGATCGCCGGCGAACAGGGCGGCTTCTTCGCCGCCGGTGCCCGCTCTGATTTCAATAATGACATTTTTCTCATCATTGGGATCTTTGGGCAACATCAGCCGTTTAAGATCTGACTCCAGTTGATCGCGGAGTTGATTCAAGTTCGCAAGCTCGTCACGGGCTAAACTTTTGATTTCCGGTTCCGGGTCCTGCAGCAGCTCCGTACTCTCATCTATCCCCTGCAGCGCCTTTTTATACTCATTGAAAACCACTACAATTTTATTCAGTTCAGCGTGCTCTCGCATAAGCGCCTGGTAGGCCTGACGGTCCTGAGCAATATCGGGTTCGCTCAGACGCTTTTCAACCTCTAAAAATCTTTCTTCAACTCCTTTTAACTGTTCAAGCATGGTCACATCATCCTAAAAAGGGTCATTCTTTCCGATCAAGATATCGGCCGCTCGTTGCAAAATTAACCACCGTAAAAATTTGAAATCAAGGAGCCAGGGTCTTTTGGCTGGCCGGCAGGCATGGCTTTAAAAATTTAAACGGGCTTCTGTGTGCAACAGGTGATGTTTTGCAGGAAACGCCGATGGGAGCGCCTGTTGTTATGCCAGCGGGGCAAGAGCAAGTTCCTCGGCGCTCCAGCCGTTTTATGGACGGCTCTGGAGCGCATGCAAGCTTAGCAGCATCATTGCAGGCGGGGGCTGCTAATTGGGCTTTTCTTTTTTCTGTTGAAACTTTTCGTATTTTTTACGGAATCGTTCGATTCGGCCGGCGGTATCG
>JAHEIW010000363.1 GCA_024639185.1 Deltaproteobacteria bacterium
CAAGCTGTGGTCAACTTTCATTTGTTCCCTCCAGTCTGTTCAATAGGAGAATCCACGACCCGGCCTCGATGATCCTGGACACACTTTGCGATGATTTCACGGCAGGCATTCAGGTCTTTGATGTGTTCATACACGGTTCCGGATATGGCAATTCCACCACCCTCTGCTAATCCTTCTACTCGAGCAGCAATATTGACCCCGTCTCCGTAAATCCGCTCTTCTTCATCGATCACATCACCCAGATTGATACCAATGCGAAACTCCATACGGCGGGCTTCAGAGGTATCGGCATTGCTTTTTTTGATCTCCTTTTGGATTTTTGTGGCCCCGTTGACGGCATCCAGCACACTGGCAAATTCGGCCAGAATGTTATCGCCGGGTGAATCGACAACGCGACCACGATGCTGTTGGATAATTTCGGAAATTAAAACACGGTGGGCAGCGATGTCCCGGACGGTGGCCTCTTCATCGTCTCGCATCAGACGGCTGTAGCCTTCAACGTCTGCACTGAGAATGGCGGCGAGTTTGCGCTTAAAACCTTCATCTGTCATAGGGCACCCCCCGTGGTTAAGGTTTCAAACTATGGAACTCGGTATGTGGATGATTCGCAGGTGCGCAACAATCAGGTGAGATATCGTTCCGATCTAGTAATTGGATGTCTGCTCGAACTCAGATAGAGAAAGAAAATCAGGATTCGCTTGGCTGCGCATATACCCAAATATACGGGATTTAGTCAATAATAATCACGGGTTCTAATAGCAATGCCATATGAAAAATATCATTAATAAGGAAAACTTTGGATATAAAAATAGTGCGATACTTTCAATTAGGGGGATAGAAACAATCTTATGAAAAGCCGCATAAATGGTCAACACCGTTCTTAAAAGATCTTATATAATAAAAAAGGAATCAGAACAATTCTGATTCCTTTTTTCGAACCCCCTTGTCGGGTACTGCCGTGGCACGTTCGGCCAGACACTTTATGGGCTCGCACCCATGTGTTATTTTTGCATACTGCTCTTAATCGGCGTCACTGTAACCGATTTAATTTCGTCTTTAACATCCATTACGACTCTATTTTTCCAATCCCCATCATCGTGCCAGACCACATAGTATTGACCATTGGTCAGATCCACATTTAAATCCACCGTTGCGGCTGCTTTGAGCTCGCCACCCGCGAGGTTGAACGGATGCGGCCAACCATATGTGTGATCGATCCAGTAAAGCAGGTAATACAGTTTTTTGCTGGTGGTATTGTCAAACTTGATGGAGAAATTGGCAAAAGCGATGGCAGGCAGTAAGATGATGATCATAACAAGAATTAATTTTTTCATAGGCGGCTCCTCAGATGATTTCGTTGTCTAATAGTATTATCGTCTTAAACACTGAAAAACTTTAATATAAATGGCATTGATTGAAACTTATTCTTTGACTGGAGAACGGCCAAAAAGGATCCTGATAATCCTGTAAATCCTGTCTAAAAAACTTAAGTTGATTGATGAAAAATGTTGAGGATATCTATGAAGTGGGCAGATAGGATGATTTGAGGAAAATCTAAATAATATATAAACCGATTGGTTTATTTTTAAAGAGCTTGGTATAGATAATGTGGTTGGCTCATTTTTGCAGTTGCTGGACGTAGAAGCGAAGCTCGCTGACGGTTTGATCCAGGATGGCGGGATCGCGGTTGCAGGCATGTAAGGCCGCCGCACCATTTAGGGCAACGATAATATAGCGGGCAATGGCATCAAAATTTAGGTTTTCCTTGAGTCGCCCTTGCTGGTCGGCCTGTTTAAGCCAGGCGCACAGCAGGCCGGCCAGCTGGTCAAAGCCCCGCATCAGGTGACTGCTCAAAGCAGCCGATTGGCCCGCAAGCTCCACCAGCATGCTGTGGAAAAAGCAGCCGCCTTCAAACACCTGGTTGCCGAGCTTGTGTTTAATATCATTTTCAATCAGGATCTGGATGCGCTCGAGCGGATCGGAAGTAGCGGGGACACCTTCAAAAACGACATCCCGCCAGACACGCATAGCCTCATCGTAAACGGCATACCAGAGTGCTTCTTTGCTGCTAAAATGCCCGTAGAATCCGCCTTTGGTTAAATGGGTGGCGGCCAGGATGTCATTGATCGAGGTGTTGTAGTAACCTTTTACGCAGAAAAGCTGCATTGATTTTTCAACAATATTCTGACGTGTTTGAATGCCTTTGGCCGCCATACTGCTCTCCGATCGAAAATATACCAACCGGTCTATTTATTATATGAATTACTATCATTTGTCAACGATAATTTTGGGCAATAAGATGCCGAAAGGTCAAAGTAAGAAGGAATAGGGCCGGTATATTTCACCTGCGGCCATCTGGCAGATGACTATAAGCCGTTTCAAAACCCCTTTTCTGTTGGTTTGCGCCTTTTGAAAAGCGCTAAACTCGCTACGCTAAATGTTGAAAACTCGGCTCATGCCCTCAAACAGTTCAAGATTTTGCGCTACACGTCGTTAAGCGCTTTTAGCAAAAGGCCGCAAAATTAACTCCAAAGGGGCTTTGAAACCACCTCTAGTCAGGCGTTACCCAGATCTGCTCGAGCGGGTGGATCTGCTGATATTTATCCGGATTTTTCTGGAT
>JAHEIW010000364.1 GCA_024639185.1 Deltaproteobacteria bacterium
CGCTCGGCCAGCAATGCCTGCTCAATTTCTTTGACAAAAAGACCCTTGCCGCCTACCTTGGCAAGGGGCACATCGAGAATCCTGTCCCCCTGTGTTTTAATTATGGTCAGCTCAATGGGGGTTGACGGGAAATTGGTTTCAAGAAAGGATTTGGTCCAGTTAGCCTGCCACAGCGCCAGTTTGCTGCCGCGGGTTCCAATTCTGATGGGACGGTTCATCTTGCTCAATGGCTACAGCCGGCACAACTCGATGCCGCACAACCGCTGCAGGAGGATGCGCCGGCCGAGCTGGAGACAGTCTCTCCACCGCTGCCTCTGGATATAAAGCCACAGGGGGACATCAACTTGGATACTTTCTTACTCTGACAGGAAGGGCAGTCGGGTTTTTCGCTTCCAAAAACCAGATATTCAAAATCCTGGTCGCAGTTTTTACAGTGATATTCGTAAATCGGCATAACATTCTCCCGGGACTCATTTAAAAAGCGTATCCGACAACCATTTTATAATCATCTATGCAGTGAAAAACAACCGAAAAACGTTAATAAACATGAAATGCCGAAGCCTGTCAACCTTCAAGCAGCTCAATTACCCCGGCAGCGATCAATGGCAGCATGATTTCATGATGGCCGATAAGGTTGATCCCCATGCCGCCTCTGGTCGTCGGACGATGAACCACATTGATCATGGGACGATAATGCCGAATGAAGTCCAAATTGACCGTGGTGAATTCATCTAGCGTGTGGCCCAGGTTGCGCGCTACGGTGATGGCTTTTAAAAAAACTTCCGGCAAGATGACTGCGGATCCCGCATTCAGATAGATCCCATTTTGCAGACGGGTTACCGCTGCCGCAAACAAGCGGAAATCATGGTGGCTGGCTTCACCGCAACGGCCGGGGTCAAACTGCGGATGCATGTGAAATATATCGGTTCCAATGGCGACATGCACGGTGACCGGAATTCCCAGACGATAGCCGGCTGCCAGTATACTGTTTTCGCCGAACGGGAGATTTTGTTGAGAAATGGCGCGCCCGACCGCCTGTCCCAGCCCGTTTGAATCCGATGGTGAATTTTCCAGGGCAGCTCCCAAAAATATGGCTGTGTCTTGCGCCATGCCAAAGGAGCCGTCATCGACGGCGGCGGCAACATCTTCTGAAGTGCGACCGGCCATGGCCAGTTCAAGATCGTGAATAATACCGGCGCCGTTTAAGGCCACGCACTGGACAATACCGCGCTCCATCAGATCGATGATCACCGGGTTCAGGCCTACTTTGATCACATGCGCGCCCAGACCCCAGATGACCGTCTTGTTGGCGCGCGCAGCTGTTGCCAGAGCACGGATAACAGTTTTCAGGTCGGCGCCGGCCAAGATATGCGGCAATCCGTTTACAAAATCAGTAAAGGTGCCACCCTTTTGCCAGATCGTGGCAAAGTCGACCGTATTCACCTTGCTGCCGCGTTGCGCCAAAGAATAGGTCTTTACCTTATCCAGATCCAACGGCTTAATTTTTTTTGACATACCGTCATCTCTCAACTGAAGTTGTGTTAACTGGCGAACCGGAATCAGGCTGCCAGGATAGCCGTTTCAATTTTACGGAAACAGCCTGCGGTCCACCAGATCGCAGATGATGTGGCCTAAAGTGATATGGGCTTCCTGAATTCGGGCCGTATCGTCAGATGGCACTGCGAATGCCAGATTCACATATTTGGCCAGAGCGCCGCCGCGGCCGGTAAACCCGATGGAATACAATTCTCTTTTATTGGCCGCTTCGACGGCCTGTAAGATATTCTTGGAGTTTCCACTGGTGCTGATACCCCAGGCGATATCATTTTTTTTGCCCAGTGCTTCGATCTGTTTCGAAAAAATATCATCAAATCGATAATCGTTACCAATGCTGGTCAGAATGGAAGTATCGGTGGTCAAGGCCATGGCCGCCAGGGGAGGGCGTTCGATTTTAAAGCGATTGACAAACTCAGCGGCCAGGTGCTGTGCATCTGCCGCGCTGCCGCCGTTTCCGAAGATGAGAATTTTATTGCCGGCTTCGATACTGGCAGCCATCTGGTCAACGGCCACAATAATGCGATCGAGATGTTTTTCAATAAATTGGCGTTTGACGTGCAAACTTTCCTCAAGTTGCTGCAAAATAATTTTTTCCATCACGTTATCCCGTTCGCTCGGCAGAGCGTGACATCTTGGGTTGTAATTTTTTTTCGATTTCTAATATTAGACCAGAAGCATTTTTACCGAGACGCTGGGCTTCCTTCAATTCCTTTAATGCATCGTCCAGGCGATCTTGCCTGTGATAAAGCTGGCCTAATCGATAGCGAAAAAGTCCATTTTCCGGGGCAAGTTGAACACTTTCCTTACAGAACATCAAGGCAATGTCCGGATCTTCTTCCTGCTCGGCAAACAAACATCCCATGGCCGATAATGAAGCGGCATCACTGGGATTATATTTGATGGCCTTTTTATAAGCGGCAACTGCTGCGTCAACCTTGCCGATGTGCGTATAGCACTCACCCAGATACCGAAATACCGCACCGGAAGTCGGCTCCAAAACAGCAGCGCGCTTGAGAAATTTTTTGCCGCTCTCGGGCTGGTTCAATTC
>JAHEIW010000128.1 GCA_024639185.1 Deltaproteobacteria bacterium
TTCTTCATGAATGCGTTTAATCATGCGGCCGGTGATTTCAATCCCTTTAGCCAGCGCCTGGCCTTTGGGTGCGGATGCCATTTCATCAATCAGATCCTGTGGAACAAAAACCCCGGCAATATTTTTATTCATGAACCGGGCCATGGGCGCCGAGGTCAGTAAAATAACGCCGGCCAGGATTTTGGCATTGAACTGCCGGGCGTAATCCATGAATTCTTTGAACTTGTCCAGATCGTAAACGGCCTGGGTCTGAATAAACTCGGCCCCGGCTTCGAGCTTTTTTTCAAATTTGATCAATTGCGGTTCAAGCGGGTCGGCCTCAGGTGTCACGATGGCACCCGCACAGAAGGATACTCCGCCGTCCAGATCATTGCCGCCAAGATCTTTGCCCGCTTCCATGGTGCGCACTGCTCGCAACAGCTGGCTGGAGTCCATATCAAAAACACTCTTGGCTTCTTTATGATCCCCTAAAATGATCGAATCACCGGTAAGACAGAGAACATTTTGAATCCCGCGCGAAGAGGCAAACAGCAAATCGGCCTGCAAAGCCAGCCGGTTGCGATCCCGGCAGGTCATCTGCAAAATGACCTCCCCGCCCATTTCTTGGACCATCATCGCACCACCCAGGGACGGGTAACGCATTACCGAGCTCTGATGATCGGTGACATTCATGGCGTCGACCTTGTCCTTTAACAATTCAATATGGTGCTTGAATTTTTCAAGGTTTGTTCCTTTGGGCGGGGCGACCTCACTGGTCACCACAAATTTACCGGAATCCAAAGCTTCTTTAAATTTCGTCGCCATCTCAAACTTCCCTCCTATTTAAGATCCTTCAACAATCAAAGACAATTCTTTTGTCTTTCATTTTTTACCATTAACAAATAACCATACACCCATAACTAAATTTAAGTTGTGGGCAACTTAAATTTCCCCGGCTTGGGCTCGCCCAGATGGTTGCGTGGTTTTTGATATTTTCGCATGGAGTCGATCCGGTCCAGCTCCTTGAGGCGATTATAAATCAACGTCCAGACACAGTCCTTGTTGACATCGATTTCGCATTTGCCATGGTTGGTGCCGCCACAGGGGCCATTGACAAGGCCTTTGTGGCAATTGGTCACCGGGCAGATACCGCCGGTTTCACCGATGATGCAGGTGCCGCATTGGGTACAGATCTCATCGAACAATCCCACCGCTGATTCTTTGCCGATAAACAGGGTGTCCAGGGCTGGTATGACCATCTTGTTTAACTGGCGGGCGATGCTCTGAACGCCAAAGGCACAGGTCATGATCAGCAGCGCATCGGCCTGATTGATCTGCTCACCAAAATCACTCAAAAACTCGCGCGTTAAATTGTCGCAGGCAACGGGAACCACTGTTTGACCGGTGACCATCTTTCCCTTGGTGGACAGCTCCTTTTTCATGGCGCGCACTTCCGGGTCTCCGCCGGTGCGGGTAAGGGTCACACAGGTTCCGCATCCAATAATGAAAATCCGGTTGAGTCCTTTCAGCAGGCGCTCAATTTCTGTTTCCGGCTTTTTTTGCGTTATGGATCGAATCATATCGCATTCTCCTCTTTTTCAAGATCACATCGGAGGCAGCGGATCGCTTCGCGGTAAGCCTCCTCTTCGCTAAATCCTTTTTCAACTTCTCGAAAATCACTTATTCGTTCCTGGGCGTTTTCGGCTTTGACCTCGACCCGGGGCTTGTCTTCCATATCTTCATTTTCAAGTGCCAGTTTGGTGCCCGTATGCTGCGGGGATTTCTCATCGGGAATATAGACGCGGCTTTTGTCACCGCCCAGGAATTTTTCGATAGCAATGGCCGCCCGTCGGCCGGATGCTATGGCACGAATCACAAAGGTCGGGCCGGTGGTAAAATCCCCACCGGCGAAAACTCCCGGTACATTGGTGGCCAGTGTGTTGGTGTCCACTACCAGTGCGCCCCAGAGTTCACGCTCCAGTTTGCTGTCGGCGGACAGAAACGACATATCGGCGGCCTGGCCAATGGAGATAATGACATTGTCGGCATCCACAAAGCGGGTATCGTCGAGATCACAGGTTGGATTGAAGCAGCCCTCATCGTCGAATACACAGACGCAGCGCGTGAACTCTACGCCCGTCACTTTCCCCTTTTCATGGGTGATTTTGCTGGGCGACAGGTCAGGGTTAATGACGATACCCTCTTCGAGGGCTTCTTCCACATCCTGTTCCCAGGCCGGCATTTCATCACGGGGCTCCAGGCAGAAGATTTGGGCTTCCTGCGCACCGGCCCTTAAAGCCGTGCGGGCGACATCGACGGCCACATTTCCGCCACCGATGATTACCGTTTTGCCGCTTAAAGGCACCTTTTTGCCCATGCGGACATGGGTCAAAAAGTCAAGGCCATAGTAAATACCTTCAAGGCCTTCTTCTTCCCCGGGAATGCCGATTTGCTTGCTGGCCTGGGCTCCGGCCGCAATGAAGACGGCGCTGTAGCCTTCATCCAGCAGGTCATTAAAGGTGTGTTTGGCATCGATGGGTGAATTGTAGCGGATCTCAACGCCGCAGTTTTGAATATATTGAATTTCCTCTTCGATCACATGGCGCGGCAGCCTGAACTCGGGTACCGCGATGCCCAGCATGCCGCCGGCCACTGGCTGGGCTTCAAAAACAGTGGCCGGGTATCCCATTTTGGCCAGAAAATAGGCGCATGTTAAGCCGGCCGGCCCTGCGCCGACAATGGCCACTTTTTCCTGGCGCGTTATTTTAAAAGGCTCTCTTTGGGGGCCGATATTTTTGAAATACCAGTCGGAGGCCACGCGTTTGAGTGCACGAATCGCCACCGGTTGATCCAGTTCTCCGCGCCGGCATTTAAACTCGCAGGGATGAATACAGATGCGCCCGCAAACTGCCGGAAACGGATTGCGCTCGCGGATGATGTCAACCGACTTTTCGTAATCGCCGTCGGCGATGGCGGCCACATAATTGGGCACATCGATACCCGCCGGGCAGGCATGCTGACAGGCGGATATCACCATTGAATCACACACCGCGCCGGCGCAGCGGTGTTCTTTAATATGGTCTTCAAATTCTTTAAGAAAATATTTAAGGGTCGAAAGGGCCGGTTTGGAGCAGGCCTGCCCCAGACCGCACAGGGAGGCCTCGGTCAGGGTCTCTCCCAGCTGACGGATGGTGTCAATGTCCTCTATTTTGCCCTTGCCCTGGGTGATGCGGGTCAAAATTTCCAGCAGCTGGGTGGTGCCCAGACGGCAGGGTGCACATTTGCCGCAGGATTCTGACTGGGTAAAACTTAAGAAAAAGCGGGCGATTTCAACCATGCAATTGTTTTCATCCATCACCACCATGCCGCCCGATCCCATGATAGCCCCGATGCGCTGGACCGTATCATAATCGATTTGCAGGCTTAAAAATTGGGGGGGCACACAGCCGCCGGCGGGTCCGCCCATCTGAACGGCCTTAAACGCGCGGCCCTTGGGTATGCCGCCGCCAATATCATAGATGACCTCTTTGACGGTGGATCCGATCGGCACTTCCACCAGTCCGGTGTTATTGACCTTGCCGGCCAGGGAAAAGATTTTGGTGCCCTTGCTGTCTTCGGTGCCCACCTGGCCGTACCATTCCGCCCCGTTTTTGATGATCAGCGGGACATTGGCCCAGGTCTCAACATTGTTGATATTGGTGGGTTTGGCGTCAATGCCAGCCTGCGCCGGAAACGGTGGTCGCGCCCGGGGCATGCCGCGTTTACCTTCGATGGAGGCCATCAGGGCCGTTTCTTCACCACAGACAAACGCACCGGCGCCCAGCCGCAACGAAAGATCGAAATTAAAGCCGGTGCCCAGGATGTTTTCGCCCAGAAGACCCAGTTCTTTGGTCTGTTCGATGGCGATGTTGAGATGCTCGATGGCAATCGGATACTCTTCGCGCACGTAGATGTAGCCGTACTCGCTGCCCATGGCATAAGCACCGATGAGCATACCTTCAACCACGGCATGCGGGTCGCCTTCCAAAATGGCGCGATCCATAAATGCACCGGGGTCGCCTTCGTCCGCATTGCAGACCGTATACTTGGGCCGGCCCTCGGCCTGGCGGGCAAATTTCCATTTAAGTCCGGTGGGAAATCCGGCGCCACCGCGGCCTCTGAGTTTGGCGGTCAGAACTTCTTCGACGACCTGATCGGATGACATTTTCGACAATGCTTTGACCAGGGCCTGATAGCCGCCAGCGGCAATGTAATGGTCGATGCGGGTTGGATCGATGCGGCCACAATTGGCCAGAACCCGGCGTTCCTGCTTGGCATAAAACGGGATCTGGTTGCGGTAGTATACCGGCTGCAGCGTCCTGGGCTCGTGATATGCCAGGCGGTCGATGAGCTGGCTGCGTTTCAAGGTCTGAGCAACGATCTCGGCGGCATCATTCGGCTCCACTTCCTGGTATTGAACCCCCATAGGCTCAATGGCAATTACCGGCGCCTTGGCGCAAAAACCGTGACAGCCAGTGGCCCGTATTTCCACCTGATCCGAAAGCTTCTGGCTTTTGACCTCGTCTTGCAAGGACTCCAGAACGCCGGCGGCGCCATATGCCCGGCAGCCGGTCATGCATACATGCACTTCGACGGTCCCCTCTTTTTTCTGGGACTGTATTTTATTGCGAAGCCATTCCAGCTTTCCGATGGATGAAAGCTTCTCCATTTGGCAATTTCTCCCTTTCGCTCAGAAATTCCGCCTGTCGCAGATGCGTCAGCGGCAAACGGCCGATTTTATTTTTTTTGATACTCTCCCAGCAGGCTGCTGACCTTGGTTGGCGAAAGCTTGCCGAAATAATCCCGGTTGATCATCATGGTCGGCGCCAAAAAACAGGCACCCAAGCAGGCCACCGTTTCGAGGGTGAATTGATAGTCGGGACTGGTTTCACCCTCCTTTAGCTCCAGTTCTTTTTGCATCAGGCGCAGAACGCTGCGGCTGCCTTTGACGTGGCAGGCCGTGCCGCGGCAGACTCTGAGGACGTATTTTCCTTTGGGTTCCAGCGCAAATCCGGAATAAAAAGTAATTACGCCCTGTACTTCAGCGGGGTACAAGTTCAATGCTTCGGCAATTGGATCGATCGATTCGGGCGGAATATATCCAGCATGTTCCTGCACTTCCTGCAGCAGGGGAATAAGCCCCCATTTTTCGCCTTTATACTTTTCGATAATTCCGTAAATCTGGTCCCAATCAATTTCTGGTGGTTTCATACGGGTGCCCTATTGGTCTTTTGTCGGTTAAATTAATTTTTAAGCAATTTTTTTATTGAGTTGCTCATCTCATCAGGTTCAGGGTTCAAGGTTCACAATTTTGATGATTTCAGATCGTCGCCAAGCCCCATACCGTGCGCCTTGGGCCTTACGCCTTGGTTATCTTGACCGCACATGTTTTCCAGCCGGTTGAGCTGGGTTCCGACAGGTCTGTTAAATCGATCAGATTCATGGCATCATTGGCGTTGACTGCCAGCGGGACAAACAGCTGGCCGGCTGCGATGCGATTGCTGCAGTCAACCTTGCGTTTGATCTCACCCCAGCGAGTTTTGATTTTCACGGTATCCCCATCTTTTAATTTCAATTCTTCTGCATCCGTTTTACTGATCGCAGCATTTCCAACGTGATCAAAATCTTGAATGCGTTGCGAGACGCTCGTTCGGGTTCCGCTGCCCAGGTGGTAGCGTAAAGAGCCCAATATGGCCGTTATGGGGTAATCGCGGTCAGCGGGTTCATCGGCGGTTGAAACCACCGGTGAAAAAGAGATCATTTCATGGGCATCGCTGGCGCCAAAAACAGCCATTGGGCTGGATGGCTTGACCCAGGCGGTTGCACTGCCATTTAAATCAGCATAGGCGGGTACCAGTCGACGGATTTCATCTCGTATTTTTTCCAGTGAGCCATAGGCTGCGGAGGTCCCCAGCCGGGCGGCCAGCAAATCTAAAATCTCCCAATCGGGTTTGGCCTTTCCGGGTGGTGTCACCACCGGTGCAAAGCTCTGGATGCGGCCTTCCAGATTGGTAAAAGAGCCGCCTTTTTCGCTCGTAGCGGCACCTGGCAGAACCACATCTGCGAGGTTGACGATTTCACTGTCGAGAATATCCTGTACGACCACGAATTCCAGATTTTCCAGTGCGGCCTTTACGCGTTGCGGTTGCGGCAAAGAACGCAGCGGGTTTTCTCCCATGATATACAGGGCTTTGATCTGGCCGCTTTCAGCCGCCTCGATAACGCGGCCCATATTGAGACCTGGATCCGGAGAAATTTTGATGCCCCAGTTCTTTTCCCATGTTTTTCGGTTGCTATCTTCTGCGATCGGCATTCGTCCGGGCAGCAGGTCCGGTATCGTGCCCATATCCATGGCACCGTTCTGGTTGTTTTCTCTGGCAAGGATGTAAATGCCGGCGCCGGGTTTGCCCAGGCTCCCGCTCATAAGGGATAGATTCAGAATCGCACCCAGAGTGTGCACGCCATAACGCTGCTGCAAAATGCCATGGCCGATAACAAACGCAATCCGCTTTTCTTTCAAAAGTGCGGCCATTGTTTTCATCTGTTGCATCTGCAAGCCGGTCATGCGGCAAACCTTTTCGGTGTCAAGTGAGGACAAAGCGTATGTAAACAGACTGAATCCTTCAGCGTAGCGATCGATAAATTCAGAATCGTAATCATTGGTCTCATGTAGCAAGGCGGCTAACGCATTGATAAGTTCCAGATCGCTTTGGGGTTTGATCGGGAGCCATAGTGATGCAAAGCTGACGAGATCTGTTTTGCGCGGGTCGATCACAACCAACGGCACGCCATTTTTAGCTGCGCGTTTAAGATAGTAACTGACCACTGGAAGAGAATGGTTGGGATCGGCCCCTAAAACCACGATGATATCCGCTGTTGCCAGATCGCCAAAGGGTGCCGGGCGACACCCCCCGCCTGTTTTCTGGTCCAAAATGGTCGATAAAAATTGCCCGGAAACATATCCGCCATTATCGACATTGTTTGTGCCGATCAACACCCGGGCGATTTTTTGGATCAGATAGTTTTCTTCATTGCTGCACTTTGATGAGCCTAAAAAAGCAACGCTTTGCGGGCCACTTTCTTCCTTAATCTGGCGCAAGCGGTTGGCCACCTGGTCCAGGGCTTCATCCCATGAGACCGGTGCCATCTCGGTGGTTTCATCTTCTTTTTCTTTGGGCATCATCGGTGCGATCAGGCGTCGAGGGGAGTTTAAAAAATCATGGGCAAAATGACCGCGCACGCACAGGGTGGCTTTGTTGACACTGTTGGCCAAATGGGCCGGATTGACATCAATGACCTTGCCGGTCGATTGCCCCATGGCGAGGCTGCAGCCGACACCGCAAAAACCACATATGGAAAAAGATTCTGTCGCCGGGCTGCCGACATACTGGCTGCTTTTGGCAGAGAGCGCTCCGGTTGGGCACATGGATACGCAGGTGCCGCAAAAGGTGCAATTTGAGCGTTCGAGCCCCTGTTCATGTACGGTCGCCGGTCGGGATTCAAAGCCCCGCAGATTATAGTCGATGGCGCCGACGACCACCAGTTCGTGATCTGCCCGGATGCATTTTCCGCACAGGATGCACTTGCTCAGATCTCGAATGATAAATGGGTTGGCCTGCTCCAGGGGCTTGTAATTGGGCATTGAATACAGATCTGTTTCACCAATGCCCATTTGGGCAGCCGCCCATCGCAGGTGACAGCGATTGCCTTTACTGCAAACGATGCAGGATTCCGGATGTTCGGCGATCATCAAGCGAACGATATTGCGGCGATGGCTTAGAATGCGCGCTGTGTCCGTCAGAAGGGTCATGTCTGCAGCCACCGGGGTAACACACGACGCCATCAGACGACCGCTCTGTTCGTCTTCCACCAGGCATAGCCGGCAGGCGCCAAATGGCTTCAGATCCGGATGATAGCAGAGGTGCGGTATTTTGATGTCATTTTGGATGGCAGCCTGCAGGATCGAAGTTCCTGCGGGACAGCTGATCTTTTTATTGTCGATGGTTAAGACGATGTTGTCCAAGCGGCTGACTCCTTTCGGGGGGAAATTTTTAAAATAACACCATTAAATGAATCGAGAAGATTTTATCTTATTTAATTTCATCGGCAATGGAGTAATGGAGTACTGAAGTGCTGGCGTAATGTAAATAAAGGATTGGATCTATAATATTCCGAACTTCAAACACCAATACTCCAGTACTCCAACACTCCAGTACTCCACATAGTTGACAGCCACTTTTTCTTTTCTTGAAGTACTGCTTATGACCGGTACTCGGTCCGTACCACCTACTTGAGCTTAGCTGCATCCAGATAATTTTTGAGTTTTTCTTCACCGCCGATGGTAATAATGTGGACCCCCTGGCAGAGATCTTTTAGGCCGGTGACAATATCAGCAAAAATTTCAGTACTGGCTTTTAGTTTATCCGGTGCCTGGGCCAATTTTTGGATGATCCACTCAGGCACAAGGCCGGATTTTAAATGCCGGTTGAGAAAGCGCCCCATGCCGGCGGTTCGCAGGATCATGACCTCGGCAATGACCGGTACGTCAAATGTATCGACCCGACGTAAAAATTTGGCAAATTGATCGACGTCAAAAACCGGCGTTGATAAAAAATATCCGGCTCCGAGTTTGGTCATTTCCTCCATTTCCTTCATTTCCAGGTCGGGGATATTTTTGCCCCAGGACGACTCCACACCTGATCCCACCAGAAATTCAGCTTTGGATTTAAGGGTATCACCCTCCACCGTTTGCCCCTCTCTAATATGTTGCAGCACCGATTGTAATTTGCCGGCATCGACATGGAAAAACATCATTTCCTGCAGGCTGTCGCCGGTAATGCGGTAATCTTCAGTAAAAACCAGCAGGTTATCAATGCCGGCGTCATGGGCTTCAATCAGGTCCTTTTGTAATTGAATGCGGTTTTTGTCCCGGGTGGTGGTTTGATAAATCGGCTCGAATTGATTTTTGTCCAATAGCTGGCAGGTATTGATCGTATCTCCGACAACACCTTCGAATTCGACTTCAGACAATGAAACGCCATCAACCCGCCCGCGCACCTTGGATAGGCTGCGGACCAAATCTTCGGGCTCCTGATCGATGGGCGCCTGAATTTCCGAGGTCACGACAAACTGTTTTTTCTTCAAGGCTTCCTTTAATTTCATGGTGCCTCCTTGTCTGGTTGTGCGATTCGTTGCCTCGAATGGTCTGGGGCTAACGCAGCTCTAACAAACGGGCCACTTCTTCTTTGAGCTGCGGCAACGGAAACGGTTTGGAAAAACAGGCATCCGCTCCATACTGTTTCATTTTTTTAAATTTGTCTTCATCCAAATACGCAGACAGTACGACGATTTTGGTGTTGGCGCTGTCGGGATTTTCCTTAATTTTTTTGCAGACCTCATAGCCCTTAATGTCCGGCATCATAATGTCTAAAATCAGCAAGTGGGGGGCAAAATGATTGATCTGAAGTCCGGCTTCAAATCCATCTGATGCTGAAATAACCTCATAATCAAATTCGTCTTCTTCCAGGGCTTGCACGATCGTTTCAACAATAATCGGATCATCGTCGACCACCAATATTTTTCTTTTGAGACTGTCGGCATCCTGATCCGGAAT
>JAHEIW010000040.1 GCA_024639185.1 Deltaproteobacteria bacterium
GGCAGGCCGTTGGATTTAATCAGAATTTTGTGGCCCGGCCGATGGGCATAAGCGGATTCAAAATACAGTCCGCTTTTGCTGTAGTTATGCAGGGTACCCGGATAATGAAACCCCGTGCGCCAGTCTTCAAGCGTAATCGGGGTTTTACAATTGATGCGCCTGCTTCTTTTCTGTAAGGAACGGTCGGCCATCTGGCACCTATCTTTGTCGCATTCGGGTTGGATTGAGTTTACACTAAAATGTAAGACTGTTCGAACCGGTGTCAAAGGCAATTTTTCAACAATTTCTCCTCAAATGCTTATTTTCAGAAATCAATTTTAAAAGCCGGATTCAAATTTTTAATATTCTGCCGCATGACACTCAAAAAATCTCCCTTATCCGGTGTATTGGCGCAGGGATGAAAAACCAGACTGTCAGTGCCAATTGCTTGCAATCGTTCAGCCGATTCCTTCATCGGTTTTCCCTCCCAGATCAACCATTTCGCCGGGTGTTTTTTCAGAATGCGATTCAATTCCATCATCTGCTCATTCGTCGGAATTTCATCGGGTTCCCAGTGTACGCTTTTAATATCCAGTCCATAGCGGCGAGCAAAATAGTCGTACACGGGATGTGACACCACCAGCGGTTGCGATGGATCTTTCGAAACCAGTGTCTTTAAGTCCTGGTCGAGTTTCAGTAAATCCTGTTTGAGCTTTTGGTAGTTCTTCTGAAACGCATCCTTCAATTCGGGCCTTTTACGACCCAGCGCCTCTGCAATGGCCTTTGCCTGCCGGGCAGCAAGGTTGAAGTCGATCCATGTCGTGAAAGCAAGAGATTCATGGGCATGCTCGCCTTCTGATCCATGGGAGTGGGTCAGAATCCCGGGAGCCTCTATGTATTGGCCTTTGAAACCGGCAGAGGTGTTAATCATCCTGAATCGCGGCAACGTCGCCTTGTTGATCCACCTGGCATAACCGGCACCATTAAGCAGGATAAGATCCGCCTGCTGATAGTCTGAAATCGTTTTTACATCCGGCACCCAATAAGCCGGGTCAACATCCGCCGGAGCCGGAAACACGACCTTGACGTGCTCCCCTCCAATCCGTTCTGCGAAATATTGCAACGGATAGTTCACCACGTAAACGGTGAGCTTGCCGGAATCATTGCTACCCGCCCAAGAAGCAGAGGCCAAAAGTGCTACGGTAAAAACAGCACAGAAAATAGAGAAGAAGCATCGGTTTCTATCACATATTGAAAACCACTTAACTTGCATTTTTATTGCTTCCTTAATTTATGCGATTCAAAATCCAAAATGCAGAGCGTTATCTTATAAACAACATTCGAACGAGATCATTTGAAAACTGATTCACCATCCATATCAAAGCGCCGCAAAATACTGCGCTCATGATGGCAATAATGAAAATCTCCGCAGCCATAAGCTGGACGATGGTCGCCCGTCGGCACCCGAGTTTGAAAATGGTTTGAATTTCCCGCTGCCGCAGCCTCAGCGATAGGGCAAACACCAAGATAATGGCCAGAATCGTTGCCAGAGCAACCACCGAAATGACCGCATCCAATACATTCTTGATTCGGAAAATGTTTTGCAGCAGGCCGTCGATGACATCCGCCGGCCTGACAACTTGCCGGGTTTGCTCTCGCTTAAGGTATCGCCCCCGCAGAATCGTACCGGACTTATCGTCCCGCGGTACAGCAAGCACAGCGGTTAGGGGGTATTGTGAGAGGTCACCGTGAAAGTGAAATGCGTCGATGTTCTTTTCCGTGATTTCAGTGTGTTGGTAGAGCTTGGCCGTGGCGGCCACGTTTTTACCCGACCTTTTGAGAACCAGCGTGGGGTCCTGAAGTTTGGTCACATCCTCGTGCCCGTGCCCCAGCCCCTGAATTACCCAGGCGGTTTTCAGATCCACAAAAACAGACAGGTCATCGGACGTGTGCGATTTTGTGAGTACGCCTACCACTTTCATTTTGAGGGGATAAACGCCAGCCAGATCGAATAGCGTCTCGGGAGATGTTACCAGACTATCTCCCGGTCTAAGTCCGAGGCTTTCAGCTACCCTGGCTCCCAGCACACAATCTCCCAGTATAGCGAGTTGTCTGCCTTCGGCGATTCTCAAATTGCGGAAGTCAAAGTAATCCAGAGTTGTCCCCACGATGGGATTTCGCCTGGCTTGAAAACGGACATATAAAGGTATGGGCTGAGCCAGCTTGCTGTCCATCACTCGATGTGCGGACTCCATGGTTATGAGCTCTGGCACCTCGTCATCGAAATAGAGGGTATTCATCACCAGATCAAGAGCGCTGCCTTTGGCGCCGATAACCAGTGGTGTCGAAACCGCCCTTGACATAAGCTGTTTCTCGCTCTCATCCAATATGAGCTCAAGTGCCATGGGGAGAAAAGATATCAATGTGATGCAGGCCACCAGAGTAGCTGTTTTAACCTTGTTAAAGCGAATGTATTTCCAGGCAATATTGAGACTGTCGATCATACAGCCGCCATATTTTTAAATTCTTGAAAATTGACGATCTGATCAAAGTGTTTCAGCAATTCATGGTCATGTGTCACTGCAACCAGAGTAGCATTATAATCGCTGACAGCTTTGAATAAAAGATCCAGGATGAGGATTTTGTTATCCGGGTCCAGATTGCCGGTCGCTTCATCGGTTAAAATAAGTCGGGGTTGTGGTAACAGCGCCCGGCAGATGGCAACGCGTTGTTTTTCACCGTGAGAGAGGTCATTGGGCTTCCGTTTTAATTTGTCGCCGATACCCATATCTTGTGTGAGGGACTCAGCTCGGTCGCGTACTGCTTTATCCAGCTTGAGGGCACCGGTAATACGATAGGGATGTAAAACATTGTCAAAAACATTAAGATAATCAAGAAGTTCAAAATCCTGAAACACAAAGCCGATGTTGGTAATCCGGAAATCACGTCGCTCTCGATCGCCAAGAGTGCTTACCTGCGCTTCATCCACACTAACGGTACCATTTTGTGGTGTCATGATGCCGGCAATCAGATTCAGGAGAGTGGTTTTGCCGGAACCGCTAGGCCCGATGACGGCAACTTTTTCCCCTCCGGAAACCTGAAAATCGGGAATATTCAATTTAAATTCTCCTTTAGGATAGCAAAATTCTAGTGCTTGAATGGCTATCATCGGTGTCGTTTCCGGGTTCAAGGGTTCCGCCTTTGGCGCTTCAAGTGTCAACACTGGCAATTCTGAAAGCTGACATCTCAATTTTTTAGGATTGATTATATTATTTCGCTTTTTGTGCGTACGAATCGATGCGTTGCTCATCCAGCATTTCCAAACCGGTGATCTTCCAGGCCCCGGCCACCGGCTTCATGGTGATATTGGCCTCGTACTGGTTTTTACGTACGTGAATATGGCCCCAGTGCCCGACCGTGCCGGTGGCGGTCCACTTGGCGTGAAACAAGCGGCCCAGGGGATGATCAGCGTCTGGTTTAACATCGATTTCCAGGATCTCCACCTCTTTGACCCGGGCTCGCGCACCACCGGCCTGGGTCACCACCAGGGATTTCCTATTTTGCAGGTAGATCTCAGAAAGCAAATCACCGCTGACACTGGTGGCCAGCCGGTCGTAGACATCCTCTTCTTCTCTGAAATCAAAGGAGCGATAGATGTTATTCAACAGGCTGCTCAAAGCGGCGACTGCATCCTCGTCTGTCATCTGCGGTGCCAGGGCTGCTGGTTTGGCGACAGCCACTTTGAAAAAAGGATAAAGAATCACACTTCCTGCAATCAGCGCCACTGCCAATCCCATATGAATACCGATCGATCCAGCGTTCTTTCTGCGTTTGACGATCTGCCATCCCAGTGGTAATAAGGCCAGCAGGCACAGAGCGCTGGCAAGCGGGATTTTCATTGTCGTGAGTGCATCGTTTACTTTGATTTTTGCAACGGTGGGCATCTGATATGTTTTTAGAAAATTTGTCCAGGTGAGCACGTTGTCACTGGGCGTCAGGTAAGAAGGAAAGGGACCGGCTGGATCAATGGCATTGGCCGGTACTTTCCGGATGCGGTCTGACCACAGGTCCCACTGGTTTGTGACCTTTTGTGGTATGCCCTGGGTCAGATAGGTGATGATTACGCCCACCATGGCGGTATTGATCGGCAGCCGCTCGGGCTCGACCAGGAAGGTGGAGCCGGCCATGGAATATTTGACAAAGGCGGTGCGGTCGAGGATCGGCCGCAACTGTTTTCCATCGATCGTGGTCTTGTCCCGTTTCAGGAAAAACGCACCCACCTGCTTTTTCAACTGCTCGTTTTCGTCGGTTTCGATATATTCATCGCCACGCAGGCCGAGGTCAATCCAAGCTTCAAGCTCCTTTACCCGTGCTAAAATCTCATGCCGCACCTCATAGGGTTCAATGTAGAGAAAGGACATGACGCTGCCGCGCTGCCAGCGTTTGAGGGCCTTATTGTCAAACTGTGAATACCAGGGATCCGTCCAATCCAGCGTCAGTGTCGATGGCCCTGACAGATATCTAAAATCATTGATCAGCACGCCCTTGTGGTAGGTGATGAAACCGATAGGTACTTTGCTTATTTTCGTTTTTTCATCCCTCGGCGGAACTATGGTCAATGTACCGGGTTTTTCGATGAAAGGATAAACAAGCTCAGCATAGAGCACGCGCTTGTCTTCAGGAGGACCCTCGATGGGTTGGCCGGTGTAAGGATTAATCTTCCATGCAATTATAGAGGGGCGGACCTTGCGAAAGCGCGGTTCTATAAGCTTTAATGTGGTCTGGAGTTTCTGCCCGTTATCTACGAGAATCTGCAAGTCCTTGTTCGAAAACTGCTTTATGCGCTCGTCAAAGGGTGCCCTTTTTAACTTGGAACTGGCAAAAAATTCATCGGGAATGAGCCGGTCGAAGGTCGCCAGGTCGTTTACGAAAATCTCAAGTTCGATCCTGACATGATTATCATTGATATGGATCTCAGCAATATTGGGCGCATTCTGAGCACCGGAAAGATTGATCCAGTCCGCTTCAGCTGAAAGTGGCATGATCAGCGCAAAAACGATCAGCAATAATAGCGTTTTATTGAGAAAATTCATCACCCTTGTTTGGATAAAGCGAACCATTCACTGCTTCACTCGTTCTTTCAAATGACCTTTTGCGGAAAGCGCCCCCGGTGCGACGCATAAAATTTTACGGCACTCCAATGGTATTGCCGCCTACACACCTGGCGTGATTGTCACCATGAGTCCGATCGCCAGATCGTACTTTATAGCTATAGGAAATTCTGCCGGTTTGACTTTTGATTTTTACGCTTTGCCCCGCTTTAATCCAGCCTTCGAATACCTTGTCCTGATCGTTTCCGGCATCATCTTTATCCTGGACATACAAACGTACATCCTCTGTACCGGCCCTGAGCACACAGGTTTTATCTTCTGCTACGGCATCACCAATTGGGAAAACACTCGTGACGAATATAGCCAAAAAAGTTAATGATATTATAAAATTATGTTTCATTACACCCTCCTTACTATCATCGTATCGACAGTTGCATGCCGGATATGCTTTTCACTTCCTGACGTAAAAGGAAAGTAAGGCATGGTGTTGCAAACAACAAGACTTAAATACCCGGCACAAAATGTTGAAAGACCGCCATACTTAAAATCTGTACTGCAAATTGGCTCCGATGATAAACATCCAGCTGCTGTCAAATTCGCCTTTAAAGCGCACACCCTGGGCGGTCTGATCGACTTTGCCATCACCGAGCCACAGCGCGCTGGCCGATATGGCGTGGCCCCATTTACTTTCGCTCCTTGTCGCATAGCCGATTGAAAATTTTAGCTGCTCATCGAGCGGCAGATCGATGGTGCGGTCCTTGTCGTCAACCGGGGAGGTGTCGTAAGCCACACCTGCACTCAGACGATGATTGTCCCACAGGTCATAGAACATGCCCAGGCCCACATGATAGGTATCTTTCCAGTTGCGATCCAGGGTTTCGACGATGGCTACCGGACCGGTTCCATCCACGCTGAGCACATTTTTGCTGAACTGCGACCAGTCTTCCCAGTCAAAATCCGCCATAAGGGTCAACTTATCGGTGGCATCGTACTTGAGCCCCAGCCTGACGACTTGTGGATAATCGAAGCTGATTTTTGCATTGTTCAGGTTGGATGTGATCCGGTTTTCAATGGGATTGGCGATATTTTTGAATGTGATTTTGCCTTCAACATCGACATCGGATTTGCTGCGATACAGACCGCCGAGCATGAGCTTGTCGGTAACCTGGAAGGTCAGACCCAAAAATCCCTGGGCGCTCCAATCATCGAGATCTTCGAATTTGACTTTCCCATCGGGACTCGTGGCCTGATTAACGGCGATTTCCTCGTTAAATACGGTATACAGGGCCGAAACACCAGCCCCAAGCGATAATTTAGGGCCGATGCGATAGGCCACAGAGGGGGAAATCGCCAGGCCACTGATAGATGATTGGTAAGCCCCGTAACGCCCCACGAAATTATCGCGAAAATCAAAACCGCCGCCCAGCGGGCCGGATACGGAAAAACCGGCCCTAAATTGATCTCCCAGCGTCTTGACCGCGTAAAAACCGGGAACCACGGCCAGCACCCCGGCGTTTCCACCGTCATCGCCCCCGGCCTCTGCAATCGAAGAGTTAAATTTTTGATATGGAATCAGCACCTGATTGCCGAATAAAACCTGGTCGCGTTGCAAACCGGTCATCCCTGCCGGGTTGGTCAGGGCCGAATCCGTACCAAAATTGTTGACCACATTGGCCACGCCTGCTGTGCCCACTGAGCCCGGAGAGCCCACCTCGGGTAAGTAGAACCCGCCTGCAAAACTGAGCTGAGTGAACAGCACGCAGATAACCCCTGTTAAAACCGCAAGAAGCCAACTAAACGGTAATTTAGCCATCGGTAATCTCCTTAAAATTCCATTGTGAAAAATTCAATCAGTTCAGTCAATTTACAATCAGTCAATTATAATTCTAACTTTTCAAATCCCACGACATTACTCAACCCCACATTTTTCCTTGATCGCAGCAATTCTCTGATCGATCATTTTGTTGTAATCTCCGGTTGCTACCGTTACTTTTGTTTTTTCCGTTCCGGTGATCACTCCTGAGACAAAACCAGGCGGAGTAATTGACATAACACCCTCGGCAATTTGCTGCTCGACATGGGCTTTTTCATGCTGAAGAACTCTGATATCTCCTTCGGCAGTCGCACAGTTAATGGGTTGTTTCATCTCCTGTTCAACTTTTTTCTGGTCTTTTGCCGCGCATGCAAAGATAGAAAACATCAGACAAAGCACCCATACCGTAATAATCGATTTTCTCATCTCTTTTCTCCTATATTTTAAATTATGATGGATATGCACCAGCAAACTTTCCTTACCAGTGAAACTGCTTATTAGAGACTGTCCAAAATGGCTTTCTTTTTGGCCTTGTACTCTTCGGGTGTAATATACCCACCGGCGGCCAGCTTATCCAATTGATCAATTCTTTGTTTGGTGGTCATTTTGGGAGCAGACGTAGAGGCGTGTTGGGTAGATGTTGTTTGAGAGCTGGGCTGTCTATAAGACTGATTTACTGCCGCTGCAGTCTTCATTTTGTCGCGCTGCACAAAACCGCCGACGACATGTCCGGCCACCATGCCGCCCAGAAAAGCCGCCCCTTCACCGGCCCGAACCTCGGTTTTAAAACCGGGTACGGCAGTGGTGATGATGAAAGCCAGTAAAACAGGAAAAAAACTCAATTTAATATTAGGATTTTTTTTGATTGTTTTCATTGGTATGCCTCTCTATTTTGAATTGAATATTGTATAAAAGCATTTGTTTGGATATTCAAACCTCAATTGTAAATCACCTACACCTTATTGCGATCCCTTTCTGGATCTGATCGCCCAGCACGCCAACCCCTTCAAACCGATCTTTTTTAACATTGAAGGGAACTACCTTGACTGAAAAGTAATCAAACAAATTTTCAAATTCTTTCAGCTCCTCATGGATATCATGAAAAAAACCGGGTGATGAGATGAAATCAAGATTCAAAACATCCCCTTTGATCTGCCAGAAACCAACTGCTTCCGCTTTGCCCGAGCGGCCAGCTTCAAACGTACCGTTGTTCTGAAATATAAAATACTCGGAATCCGCCGTATTGCATTTTTGCTCAGTCGGCCCAATGACCCAGTTGCCTTCCAGGTATTCCGGTGCCATATTGGCGGCATCGGCCCCGAAAGAAAAACCGATCAATGCCACCACCAAAAAGCTAAACGCAAAAAATTTGCCTTTCATTATTATCTCCTTTCCAGAGAGGCACAAAAATTCAATCCGGTTAGTTCGGTTATTCTCCCACTTGAATTCTTTCAACTTTGCTGTTTACGATGCTCACAAAATAGGTGTCTCCAAGATTATAAACCCACTTGACCGGCTCCTGTGGGTCGGGTGTTAACACCTGCTGGGGCTCCCCACATTTTTCTTTAACGCTGTCTTCCGAATCGCCCGCTGCCACAATACCGCCATCGCACCGCATGGTTGACGCGTCGTCCAGAGCCATTGAATTCGGCGCAATACCTAAAGTAAAGGTAAGCGCACTTATGGATAGCATTAAAACTATTTTGCTGTTCATTTTAAGCCTCCTCAAATGTTCCGATTGGCTTGGTGTGGATGTAAGGACACTGCCCTTGAATTAGCGCTATTTTGAAAACAAACCGCCTCAGTGGTTTTCCAGGATACGCGCGACCTTTCCGTTTTCGAATATGACAGTGAAAGATTGAGACGGACCAAAATCATACACCCACTGGTTTGCTTCCTGAGTATCGGGTTCACCGCAATTATCCCGAACATCAGCATCTGCATCCCCGATGTTCACCACGCCGCCGTCGCACATCATCGTTGACGTTTCTTCGGCCGCCAAAATAAAGCCAGGATTGCCCAAGGCCATGACCAGAAATATTAAACCAATAAGATAAGTGTTATTATTTTTCATAGGAATTACCTCCCTTAGCAAATAAAATTGAGTTACGCTTACAATTGAGCCTGAACCGTCTTCGTATGCCGTCGGTCAAGCAGGTAATGATTACCCCGACCCAGGCAGTACTCACCGACAATTGCTCGGACACTTTTCGCGTCATTTTCGCGCTACTTTTTCTTCGGCATCGGCGGCGGAGTGTAGCCTTCCCACTTGCCACTCAGGATGTGCTTACCTGGCTGCTTTTTGTCCGTGCGCGGTGCCTTTTTGTACGCCTGCGTGACATCGGGCGGTAGAACATACTCATCTACTGTTGCCATGCGCACCTTGATGATTTTCTTGGTGACGTTGATGACCATCAGATCCCGCGCCAGCGCCAGCGGACCGTCATAGGTCTTGCGGACGCCATCCATGATCGCAGCGTTGTTCTCCGGTGATTGCACCGAGTGGTAACCAACGGCCAGGCGCGGTTTGACTGCGGACATCACCTTGCCAAAGGCCTGGGGCTCGGAGTGGATTCTCGTCGATACATATGTCGCTTGCCCCAGATCCCATCCAAAATATGCCGCCAGAGTCTTTGGCGGAAGGAAACATTCGTGGGAGGCCACATCCGCATCGGTGGCGTACTTTATGTACCACTTGTTGGGATAGGTATCGCCGCCAAACACGTACTTGAGTCCGTTCCATTCAAGGCTGAAGCTCACCGAGCCATCCAGGCTGTGAATGGCCGGCCAGGATCGAATGGTTACGCCATTCGCCTGGTAAACGATCTCATTTTCCTGTTTATAGTCGAACTCGTGCACCACGATTTGAGCTCCCTTATCAGGCAGCGCACCGGAACGGGTGGCAAGGTCCCAGGCGTAACCTTTCTGCATGCCCTCCACAAAAGCCCTGGTCCCCAGGTCCGGTTTGGAACCGCTGGGGCCATAGATATGAATCGGTGTGTAGCGTCCGGACAGCCAGCCAGCGATGTGAAGTCCCATGAAGTCGCCCACGTGGTCTACATGCAAATGACTGGCAAAGACCTTGTCGAGTTTCGAAAAGTCAGGCCGCAGAGAGAACAGGTTTGCCAACGCGCCTGATCCGATGTCAAACAAGAACTTGTCCCCATTGCCCAACTCAACGAGGTACGAGATGGATACGGCCGCCCGGGTCTGGTTTGGCATGCCGGTACCGAGGGCGGTGATCCGCATTTCATCGGCACCGAGCAGCTCGGTGTTGGGAAAATAACTGGCGGGGTACTGGCCATTGACGATCGCCACGGGTTTGCGACCCAGCGGAGTATTGTCATTGGTCTGTACAGTCTCCTGGGCCCGGGCCTGTTTTATGATCTCAAAGCCGCTTCCTGTCCGGGCGGCATGCTGACCCACCAGGTGAATGCCCATTGCAAAAAAGATAATGATTGACGCAATCCCTAAAAATTTGAGTTTTACTTTCATATGATACGCTCTCCTTTCAATACATTACGAGTAACGAAAATATGCATCGGATCAATCGATTTCAAACTGATCAACGATAAGCCGGTTCGAGTCGGTTGTTCGCACCGGGCAATTGCAGGGAAAAATAATGTCCCTCTGACCCCGCTGCCGAGTGAAAATAGGAAGCGGTGCGGGCTTTTGATGCTATCGCACAACGTGTCTCACACGACGCCGGTGTCGCCGGTGTGCCCCGGCAACGGAAGTGGGCGAGGCCGGCATGCCGATGGGATCGATGAACAATGAAACCGGCCCGGAGGGTATCGGCTCATCCTCTTCCAACACATCGATGTTGTAAACCAGAGCACCTCCTGCCAGTCGTGGATTTTTTAGTACAACCACGATATCGACAATTTTATCTTCTGCAAAAATCGACAAAGCCGCATTAGGCGGATCAGCGTGAAAGCTCTCTTTGCTTTTGCCTTCCTTCCATTCCTGCACGAAGTCGGCGGTGGTCATGTGGCCTGCGAGCCGTTTAGGCCGGTCTGAAAAAAAGAGTGTCGTCGGGCTGACGCCGATAAGAGTCAGACGGCCTTTTCCCATAGCCACATCATGTGCGGTTTGGACAAACAGCATCTGCACGTCTTCTTGTTTGTCTCGGGCCTGAACGATGCCGGTACCCAGCAACGCTGTACCGGCTGCGGCGGCTGCACTTTTCAAAAAGCGTCGCCGGTTCGTTTTAATTGCGTAAGATTGATGGATTTTTGATTTATTTTCGTGCATGATATCGTTTCCTCCCAGAATTTTTGAGATAAAAATTGTCCAATTCTAAGTTTGTATGCGGTTACAACAGATATATCCCAGTTGTTTGATGCCTGACTCAACAGTGTCTGTGATGGGTATCAAGGCGTTAAGACCACTGACCTCAAAAGTCTCTTTAACAAAATGAGTCAGCGAACAGAGGACGAATTTGCCATGCTTGCGCTTTAATTCTTTGGCCGCACCCAGAATGACTTTAATGCCGCCACTGCTGAGATATTCAAGTGCACTGAAATCAAAAATTATCCGCAAACAATCCTTTTTTAATGTTTCCTTAATGATTTTATCAGCGAGGGGAGCTGTGGTTGAATCTATGCGCCCATTTACCTTTATAATCGAGATTTCGCCTGCCTTCACAAGATTGATGTCCATTTTGAATTATCCTTGCCTATGAGTTGTTTTTTCGATAATGACTTTCTGCTCAATGCGCGTTGAACAGCCTCCAGCAGGATTGCTTCTTCAAAAGGTTTTTTTAAAAAGTCGATTGCACCTGCTTGCAATGCCATGCGCTGTACTGGAATATCTTCATGGGCGCTAATGAAAATAACCGGCATATCCGAACCGGAATTGATTAGGTATTTTTGCAGTTCAAGGCCGCTCATTCCCGGCATGCGCACATCGAGAATCAGCACACCGTCGGTGTGACTGTGCCCTGAATCGACGAACTCATTTGCAGAATCAAATGTTTTTGCATTGAATCCGGCAACTTTAATTAACCGCTTCAATGCTTTGCGAATGGACGCATCGTCATCGACAATAAATATGGTACATTCCTTCTGATCCAAGGGGGCTCCAGTAGATGATTTGTTTTTATGAAATCTGATGTTCAGATGTCCGGCAAGATAGCTCGTCGCTGATAGCTCAAAGGCCGGAAGACCAGGAGGCTCGAAAGTTCGTAAACTTCCTGGCAACAAAGCCATCAAACCTTTCGGCTTTCCAGTTTTATGACCTCCCAGTCTTTAAACCATACTTTAATGAAAACGCATTAGCACTCAAAGTATCGATCCACATTGTGCAGTATACCTGCAGAACACAACAGCACTAATATTTAGTTCAGGTCTTTGTCCTTGTAGTATTTGGCGCCTGTAATGCTCACACCGACGATGGCACCCGTATCGCTGAGCTGATACATTTTGACACCATTTCTGAAAGCCACCGCACCGGCGCCACCGGCGCCCGCTCCCTTGTCGTCTTTAGCTGCTGCCAGGGCATCGGCCCCGAATTCCCAGCCGGACGTCACGAATGAATTGAACACATCCTGATTTTCAAAGATAAAAACGACTCGAAACTTTTGGCCTCCCAAACCCAGGCCGGGCTGGAGCTCCACCATCTTCATGAAAGTCTCTTGCCGGGTGGCATTGTTGACGGCCACGCCTTTACCCTTGGCAGCCCCCATGAACATAACCTTGAAACCAAAATCGCTGAATACCGCAGAGCCCGCTGCACCGGCCACTGCAGCTTTGGCGGCAGGTTCATTTTGAAATAACTCACCAAGGGTTTTCTGAGACATGGCGCGTACCTCTTCCCGCGCGGCATCCTTTTCGGACTTTGTCTTCGCCGAACTGCCGGCACATCCGAGAATTAAAACGGAAGCCAGAAAACCGATCGCAACACAGGTTAACATTATTTTCGTCTGCATGATTCCTCCTTCTCCATTGAATAAGGTGTTTGTTTTTGGTGATTTTCAGCAAAGACTGTAATGTTTAGGAATTAAGCGGTCAATTGGACCTTAACCCATAGGATATGGGACTTTGGTCTAATAGGGGAGGATTGAAGCGGTTTCAGAAATTCAGAAGAGAGCACAAAAATGGTTTTATTTTCGATTTGTTAGGGGTATACGTCTGCCTTCTCGGCCATGCGGGCCAGAGCCGCTAGGGATTCGGCCTGCATTTTTTGCATCACCCTGGCGCGGTGCACCTTGATGGTTTTCTCGCTGATGCCCATTTCAAAGGCAATCTGCTTGTTCAACATACCGGTGACCACCAGAGAAAATACTTCGCGCTCCCTTGGTGTCAGGGATTCTATCCGTTTCTGTATCTGGTTTAATTCAGTCTGCGCCTGCCGGAGCGATTTATTTTTTAGAATGGCAAGGTGTACGGCATCCAGCAGGGCCTGTTCATCGAAAGGTTTTTCAAGAAAATCCACGGCTCCGGCTTTCAGCGCCTGAACGCTCATGGGAATGTTGCCGTGACCGCTAATAAAAACAATGGATACCGTCCGTTGTGCTTTGGTAAGCTCCGCTTGCAGGTCAAGACCACTCAAACCGGGCATTCTGATGTCCAGAACCAGGCAGGCCGGACCATCATAGGGATCGCATTTTAGAAAATCATTTGCAGAAGAAAAAGTTTTAACCTTTAAGCCCACCGATGTGATCAGCCTTGTCAGCGATTTGCGCACGGAGTCATCGTCATCCACGATGAAGACTATGGGTTCAGTCTCTGTCATGCGTGTTCCTTGATTTTAAGTCATTGTTCTCGCCATATATCGTAGTCGTGCTTGTACTCGTTCGTGTCCTCAACAAGTTCCGAGAATTATTTATTTTTCGATTACGAGTACGAGGATAAATTAATCCCGGCTAACCGGTACCGTAAAAGAAATTGTTGCGCCCTTATCCGGATTGTTTTCAGCCCACAACCGACCGCCATGAGCCTCGATAATCGAACGGCAAATAGACAGACCCATACCCATGCCTTCGGTTTTGGTCGTATAGAAGGCTTCAAAAATGCCGTCGATATGAGTTTCATCGATTCCGGTACCCTGGTCTCGCACGGATACCCTCACGGTATTATCATCATGCTTCGCAGTCAATATTCGTAATTCCCGTGATTGAGAGTCGATGGTTTCCATAGCTTCAGCACCGTTGAGAATAAGATTCAATGCCACCTGCTCGAGATGAATGGCATCCCCGTGGACGGGTGGAATATTATCCGCCAGATCCAGAACCAGTGTCGCATCTTTAGTAAACGCTTCTCGGTCTGCAAGACCGGCCACACCACGAAGGACTATGTTGAGGTCCAGTGATGTGAATTCCAGCTCTTTTTTCTGCATTAAGGCCCGCAGCTGTTTAATCATATTGGCGGCACGCTTGTTGTCATGAATGATATCATTTAAAATCTCGTTTACTTCATCCACATCGATCCCGTCACCGGCAAGAAATCTGCGGGCCGTCTGGGCATTACTGAGAATTGCGGTCAACGGCTGATTGAGTTCATGGGCCAGTGAGGCACTGAGTTCTCCCATGGTTGCAATGCGTGAAATATGGGTCAGCTCTGCTCGATGTCTTTTGGCATCGAGCTCTGCCTGTTTGCGAACGCTAATGTCGCGGTTACTGGCACGAAGGCCGAGGAGGGTCCCTTGAGAGTCTGTTACGGGCTGACACACATGTTCGATCCAACGAATCTCACCGTCTTTTCTCTGAATCCGGAATTGAATCTCTCCGGGTTTTAACTTCTCCTCGGACCTGAGAGAATGTGCATACCAACTCTTTTTATCCTCAGGCACAATGATCTCGCGAAAGAGCGCCGGGTTTTCTTTGAAATCCTGTACACTATAACCGCTGATGCGTTTGCAGGATGGTGAGACGTATTCCAGGGTGCCATCCATGTTGGACCAGTACTCCCAGTCATATGTGTAATCAGCCACCGTTCGATATTTCAGCTCATTGGCCTTGGCCCGCTCTTCTGAATATTTGCGTTCGAGGGCATTTGCAAAGATTTCTCCGATCAGTCGCAAACGATCCAAATCTTCCTGTAGCCATTTCCGTTCATTTCGGATGGCATCCAAACCAATGGCACATAGCTGTGCATTCTCCACCTGTATGGGAAGGATAAGAAATGACTGGATTCCGATTTTAAGACAATATTTGTGTTCGCTGCGCGCGGCCTCACCGGGCAGCTGTGCCACATCGGAAATAATAATATCTTTACCTTTGATCAGATTTTCGTAAAGCCACGGGAAAATATCTCTGACAATTGCTCCGCGGACGGTTTGCTCTTTCTCAATCCCTTCAGCCTCCCAGAGATGTGTAATTTGGAACTTGGTTTTATCCCAATTGAATCGAAACAGGTAACCGCGATCCGCTTTCATAAAAGCCCCCACCCGGGACAGACTATCGAAAATTTTCGAATCGGCCATCATCGGCGAAATGCGTGTGAATTCTGATGAAAGCTCAGAAAGCATTTGCTCAAAAATCAAGCGATCCTTAAGAGTATGCTCTGCCCGGAGGCGGATTTGTCTTTGATGTAATAAATAAATTATGATCAGTGTTTGCAATAAGATGAGTGTGATGGCAGCAAAAATTTGACCTTTGTAACGGTTCCAAACGGTGACTACTTTAAACTCTACAATACTATCCTGCGGCAGCCTGTCCTCGGGGATGGACCAGCGCCGGAGCTGACGCCAGTCGAATTTGAGTTGGTAATTGCTTATGTGCACTATCGGTTGATTCGACGGTTTTGCTCCCTTTAAAACGTTCAGCCCCAGCTCCGCAACAGCTTTGCCATTTGATTCAACATCGCTTAAATAGCCGCCGACCATACCGTAGCCAAAATGATGACTCTGGAAGCTGTATATGGGGGCATTGGAGGCAGGTGATATCAGGGAAAGGGCTTCTACTGCAGTAAATTCGTTTCCGTCACCATCTTTTAAAAGCATAATGAAGATAACGACGGTATCAGGCGGCAGATTTGCTACTTTCTTCTGGATCCCTGCCATCGGAAGGCCGACCAGATCAATAAATGTAATCCGCTTTTCGTAAGTGCGATAAATTTTCCGGGCTTCCCGAAGGCTTTGACGGCTGACAAAATCCACACCTGCCACAATCGCCACATGGCGGGTGTTAGGATGCAAAGTGAGCGCCAAATCGAGTGTTTCTTTATAGCTTGTGCTGTTGGTAATACCGTAGATATTTGATCCGAGTTTTCGGTTTTCGACAGATTGCCTATCAATTCCTCCGAAAACAATGGGAATGTCCTGAAAAAGGTCCGATCCAGATTTTATTGCAAAATCCAAAGCCGCACTATAAATCGCAATGATGAGGTCCGGTTTTTCTTTTGAATACTTGTAATGATATAAATCTACCAACAACTTTTTGTAGTGATGATCCTGAATGCGATGATGATAAAGGTGTTCAATATCGGTTTTAACTGGCGGGACTGAACTGGCATCGAAAACCGATCGGATCCCTTTGTCCCATAAGTCGGCGACAGGTACGGTGGGGCTGTAACTGGTCAGTACAAGAACATTCTTCTGCTCAATCTCTTGTTGGGCACACAGTGAGGAAGAAAAAATAAGCAGAACAATTACAAACCAGAAAAACATTTTTACTATTTGTAGGCGGTTATAGTTTGATTCATTAAATTCGTCCATGGCAGCGATTTTGTTAGGAAGCTCACACATAAGCTATAGCCTGTGTTTGAAATTCAAAGTCAGAACCTATGAGAAAAGCCCTAATTCTAAAAGAGTCCGATAGCATAATGCATACTCAAAACTCCAGTATTTTGCAATGGTTTGAATTGTATAAAGCGTGCCTGATGGTAAAATTTGGAAGGACGCAATATTTGCTATTTTGCTTAATGTAATATAGCGGTTTGGGATTTTGTGGATATGATTAAATAAGCTGAAAAACTCTCTAACCAATAAACCAAAACCGATGCCCAAAATAGTAGATCACGCTCCCCGCTTAAAGGCGGGATTTCACATCTGATCTTATTAGATGTGTGATCCATTTATCCTGGACAACACAGCCATTGGGCGTTAGATGCATTTTGAGGAAGCGCCAGTGTCTCTTTATAACTGTTGGTGCTGAACACGCCTGTAATGCCTGGAGTTGTTGTCTTTTTTTGGCCTAAATTTTGTTCAACGTCGGCAAAAACGACTGGAATGCCAGGAAAAAGACCCTCACGATGTTCTATTACAAATCCCAATGCCCTGTTATAGATCGGTATAACTAAATCTGGCCTTAATTATGGAATTTGTAGCTCAATTTGTCATGCAATAACTGCATGTAGCGATCATCGTTGAAACTAATCATATCCAGGTATTCGATATTGATATCAAACTGGCTGGATTTTTCAGACTCAAATACGGATTGGATACCCCGGTTCCACAACTGCGCCAATAAAGAGCAGCGATTTTAAACAAAGATGTTTGCGCTGTAATTTCCTATTTTGCTTGTTGATCATTTTACATAAACAGCAGTAAACTCAGGGCCATCACGGCCATCCCCAGTATAAGACCGTAAATGGAAAGGTGATGTTCACCGTATTTTTGGGCGGAAGGCAGTAATTCATCGAGGGAAATAAATACCATGATGCCGGCCACCCCCGCAAACAGGATGCCGAAGATAAAATCGCTGAAGAAATTAAGCAGAATAAAATACCCGATGAGGGCACCGACAGGCTCGGCAACCCCGGAAAGAAAGGAATAATAAAAGGCTTTCTTTTTGCTTCCGGTGGCATAGTATATGGGTACAGATACCGAAATGCCCTCCGGGATGTTGTGGATGGCAATGGCCACCGCTATGGACAAACCCAGGGCCGGATCAGACAGGGCGGCTGCAAATGTGGCCAGACCTTCCGGGAAGTTATGAATCGCAATGGCCAAGGCGGTGAACATCCCCATGCGTAAAAGCTTTCTGTTTTTGTCACTCACCTGTTCAGGACCCATTTCCTCGACACCGCGGATCTCATGGGGGTTTTCAAAAGACGGTACCAGCTTATCGATGATGCCGATCAGAAAAATCCCGCCAAAAAAAGCAATTACCGTCAGCCAGGTGCCTTTGGTCAGGCCGTAGGTTTCAACCAGTGCATCCCTGGCCTTGATGAAGATTTCGACAAAGGAGACATATATCATTACCCCGGCAGAAAATCCTAAGGCCAATGAAAGAAACTTCGTATTGGTGCGTTTGGCAAAAAACGCCAGGGCGCTGCCGATACCGGTGGCCAGTCCGGCAAACAGGGTCAGACCAAAAGCAATCAATACATTTTCTTCAAACATGCAGATTTTCCTGATGATTCTGATTTGAACATAAAATGCCGATTGAAATCATCTTTACTTCTTTTGGGTATGAAGTATTTCAGTATACCAAATTCTGGTATGCAGGCAAGAGTGCTTTTCAACAATCACAAACCAACACAAAAGGGGCTTTGAAACAGCTTCTAATAATGAATGGCTTTGATGACAAATATAAGACCGACAATGATCATCAAAACCGCCCCGACTTTATAGATGATGGTCCTTGATTTCAACCAGCCCATGTCGGCCAGTTTGGCCACCAGAAACAGTGCGGGAACAGTCCCGAGTCCAAAGGCGGCCATCAGACCCATCCCGATCAAGATACCCTGTTGAGTTGAACCGGCATCCATGCCGGCACGGGCGGCTCCGAGCAAAGCTGTATACACAGGGCCGCAAGGCAGCAGCCCCAGCAACAGCCCCAGCGGCAGATAGACCAGGGTGGATTTCACCTTTGTCAATTTACCGAATCCTTTTGAAATAATACCCCCAGGGCTGGAATGATCCCCGAAGACCTTACCCAGCGGGACCCATCCGGCCATGGCCAGCCCCATGATCATAATCAAGGCACCGGTGAGGATCATTACGCTTTTTTGAATCGTGTCGATGTGGGCAGTTACCATGGTCAGGGATCCGGCGGCCGCCACCACTGCCCCTAAAATGGTGTAGGTGGAAATTCTGCCGAGGTGATACAGCATCTGGGGAATGAGAATACTTTTTTCTCTGAGGTTTAAACTAAAGCTGACCACAATCGGCCCGCACATACCGATGCAATGGCCGAATCCAATGGTAAAACCGGTGGAAAGATATAACAGCAATACGGTTTCAGTAGATGACATCGAAGATAAATTCGGTTCGGCCCCTATCGGGGATGGTGACCGTCGCCTGCCAGGTTCGGCGGCCGCTGGGGCATTTGACAATAACCCCCTGGCCTTCATAGGAATTGTTGCCTGATGATTTAAGCTGCACGCGGTTGGGGCCCATATTCATACCCGGCATTCCCAAATCAATGTAGGGCGCTTTGGTCGATTGAGACGGTTTTCCCGTCAGGGTAACCTTAAACACCAGGTTCTGTAAGGCTTTTACCGGCCTGGGGGTAACCTCCAGGATAACCGTATGTTCTGAAAACGACTGAGTGCAGGGCCCGGCATGTAGCTCGCAGTTGATCATCTCCTGATATTTATCAGCTGCTGAAATTTGATAAGGCGCCGCCAGCAGGATAACCGTTAGAGCCGCAAAAATGCACATTTTCATAAGCTGTTGCCTCTTGTGGCCGGTTTCAAAAAAAACATCCGCGACTGCTGCCATCGTCATCGCGGATGCCTTAAATGTCATTTTTTCTGTCATCTGTCCTCTGTCTGTTTTAAAGCAAAGTGTATCCCGGTCCCTCCCCCCCCTCCGGGCAGGTCCAGGTAATATTCTCATAGGGGTCCTTAATATCACAGGTTTTGCAATGCAGGCAGTTGGAGGGATTCAATTTCAAGCGTTTATCGCCGGTATTGTCATCGGTCTCAATTTCGTAAACATCCCCCGGGCAAAAACGGGTGCAGGGGCTGCGGTATTTGGGATAACAGGTGTTGATACAAAGATCGGTGTCGTGCACGATGATATGGGACGGTTGATCCTCGCGGTGCTTGGTCTTGGACAGATAAACGCTGGTGAGTTTGTCGACAAAGAGTTCACCGTCGTAGATTTTGGGATTCACGGTCGGCTGAATGTCTGCCTGTTCGCCATTGAGCGGTTTGAGGGTTTTATAATCTTCCTCCAGCGGCATCTTGTCTATAAAGCCGCGCCCACCGGTGAAATATTGAGCGCCCAGGTGGATAAATTTCATCGGGTTGGTTTTTGAAAGGGCCTGGTAAAAATTGCGACCCGCGTACAGTTGCTCTTTAATGTAACTGTTTTCAAATAAGTCGCTATAGGTCTGCAGGGCCTGTTGGTCAAAGCTTTCCTTGTCCACGGCTGTGATGATGGCCTCAGCAGCCAGCATACCGGATTTCATGGAAATATGGATGCCTTTTAGCCCTGGCATATACTGTATGCCTGCGCTGGCGCCGATAAAAAGACCGCCGTCAACCGCCAGTTTGGGCAAGGTATAATATCCCCCGGTGGCCACCGCTCTGGCACCGGCCTCTACCACCTTGCCGCCCTTGATAAGATTGGCCACAAACGGATGGCTCTTGAATTTGATAAACGTATCATACAGATCCAGCAGGGGATCCTCATAGCAAAGCCCGGTCAGAAATCCCAGGGTCAGGCGGTTGTCGCTCATCTCGTATATAAAGGCACCACCGGGTACATACAGCCCGATGGGATAACCCATCAGATGTATATCGTTGCCTTTGCTGGTTTTAAAATAATTGGATTCCTCAGGCAGCTGTATAACCTCTTCGATGCCGGTCTCAAATACCTGGGGCATTTTACCTTCCATCAGATTTAATTTTTTATCGATTTCCTTGAACAAACTGCCGCGGGCGCCTTCTCCAAAGACGGTGATTTTGGCTTTTAAATCTATGCCGGGTTCGAAATTGGCCTTGGGCTCCCCGTCAGGTCCAATCCCCTGGTCACCGGTACGAACGCCGACAATGGTTTTTCCGTCATCAGCGTAAAGGACCTCTTTACCGGCAAACCCGGGGAAAATGTTAACGCCCATCTCTTCCGCGATTTGCCCCAGCCAGCGGGTAAATCGCGAAAGGCTGATGATCAGACTGCCCGTGTTGTGCATCGGTTTGGGTACAAACGGCACCGGCATGGCTGAAGTTTCGGTTAAATAATAAAATTCATCGCCCCGGACGGTGGCTTCGACCGGGCACCCCTTGTCTGTGTAATCCGGCATGAGCTCTTTGAGCGCCATTGGATCCATGACGGCGCCGCTTAAGGCATGCGACCCGATTTCGGCACCTTTTTCGATCAGGGCCACTTCCAGTTCCAGGTTTTTCTCTGTGGCCAGTTGCATCAGTTTAATGGCACCTGCCAGGCTGGCAGGCCCACCGCCGACAAACAGCACATCAAAATCGATACTTTCACGTTCCACGGTCATTATTGCTACTCCTGTTTACGCTAAATAGTTAACATTTATGGTTTTTTAATAAAACACAAATTTGCACTATGAAACACGAAGGCTGATTTTTAGCATAATCCTTGGTTTTTGTAAATTGTAACATGACCTTATCCCAGGGCAACATCCAGTGTCATCATCACGGCGAAACCAACCATAGCCCCCATGGTGGCGATATCGGTATTTTTTTCCAGCTGAGACTCCGGAATCAGCTCTTCGACCACCACATAGATCATTGCGCCGGCAGCAAAGGCCAATGCATATGGCAACAGCGGTTTTATCAAGATGACCGCCACGGCACCCAGAACACCGGCAACGGGTTCTACAACGCCCGACAGTTGACCATACCAGAAGCTTTTTAAGCGCGAAAATCCCTCGCGCCGCAGTGGAACTGAAACGGCAGTGCCTTCGGGGAAATTTTGGATGCCGATACCCAGTGCCAGCGCAACCGCGCCGGCTAGGGAAGCCGATGGCAAATCGGATGCCAATGCACCGAAGGCCACACCGACGGCCAGACCTTCCGGTATATTGTGTAACGTAATGGCAAGGACCAAAAGAACACTGCGGTGCCAGCTGGTTTTAATACCCTCGGCTTCTTCTCGTGGAAACCCCAGGTGCAGATGGGGGAGAATTTTATCGATTATCCAGAGAAAAGCACCGCCCAAAAGAAATCCGACTGTTGCCGGGACCCAGGCGGGTAGATTGCCCTCTTCAGCCATTTCTATGGCAGGTGCCAGCAGCGACCAATAACTGGCAGCAATCATCACCCCGGCCGCAAAGCCGAGCATACCATCCAATATTTTTCGTTTGATTTCTTTGAAAAAGAAGACCAGTGCGGCTCCCAGGGCGGTTAAAAACCAGGTAAATAAAGTTGCTGTCAATGCCTGCGCCACTGGATGAAGTCCCGTAAACCAGGCCACCATCAAGGTTTCTCCTTTCTGCTATTATGGCGAAATAATCTTTTCAATCACAGCCATCTTCTGCAGAAGCTCAGTTTGCACCCGGAGGACATAACTATATCTTTTACATTTGAGTGGTCAAGGAAAACCCGTCAAGGTATTGAAAACGGCTCGGTTGAACTTTCTGGCGGACAGACAGGTACAGCTGGCTTGACGGCGCTTCTGCGCTTCCTATTTTTTCACACATGAATTTTATTGAATCTTGGCCTTTTTTTTACTAAACATATTCATTAACGAGGCAGACCATCCATGAAACTATATCTGTACAATTCACTGACGCGCAAAAAACAGCAATTTGAACCGATCAAAAGCGGTGCGGTCGGGCTGTATACCTGCGGTCCGACGGTTTACAATTACGCCCATATCGGTAACCTGCGGACCTATATTTTTGAAGACATTTTAAAGCGGGTGCTGATTTACAATGGGTACGCGGTCAAACATGTCATGAACATCACCGACGTGGGCCATCTAACCGGTGATCGTGACATGGGTGAGGATAAAATGGAAGCGGGCGCCGCCCGGGAAGGCAAAAGTGCCTGGGATATTGCTGAATATTACACCCGGTCATTCAAACAGGACCTTGAGCAGCTCAATGTCCTGGCGCCCGATGTCTGGGTAAAGGCCACCGATACCATACCCGAACAGATTGCCCTGATAAGGACCCTTGAGGAAAAAGGATATACCTACCCGACCTCTGACGGCATTTATTTTGATACATCCAAATTTAAAGATTACACCAAGCTGTCCCATCAGGATCTCGAAGCGCTCAGGGAAGGCGCCCGGGTCGAACGCAACCCGGAAAAACGCAATGCCACCGATTTTGCCCTCTGGAAATTTTCACCACAGGGCTCAAAGCGGCAGATGGAATGGGATTCCCCCTGGGGCGTGGGTTTTCCCGGCTGGCATCTTGAATGTTCGGCCATGAGTATGAAATTTTTAGGTGAGCAGCTGGACATTCACTGCGGGGGCACCGATCATATCGATGTGCATCATACCAATGAAATTGCTCAATCTGAAGCGGCCACGGGAAAATCTTTTTTCAATTTCTGGATGCACGGCGCTTTTCTGATCATTCAGGGTGGGAAGAAAATGGCCAAAAGCGAGGGCAACTTTCTGACGCTTGAGAATGCGCTTATGAAAAATGATATCAATCCCTTGGTCTATCGCTTTGCCTCTTTTCTCACCCATTACCGCAAGCCCATGGAATACAGCGATGAGAGCATCGAAGCCGCCCGTAATGGTTTGCTGCACCTGCAAAATCAGGTGCGCCAGATTACGACTGCCGGTGTTGAAGCCCAATCATCTGTTAGCGCTGAGTTTCAGAACAAGTTTAACGAAACCATCAACGATGATTTGAATATGCCGCGAGCCATGGCGGTCATCCAGGAGATGCTCAAAAGCAAGCTCAGCGATGCCCGGAAGTACAGTACCGTTATGGACTTTGATCGGGTGCTGGGGTTGCAGCTGGATCAACTCGCTCATGACCAGGCCCTGCCTGAAGCCGTTCAAAAATTGGTCGCTGCCCGTCTGCAGGCGCGGCAGGACAAAGATTTTGCAACTTCCGACCAATTGCGCGCCGAAATCGAGGCCCTCGGGTATCAGGTCCAGGACACCCCGGACGGCATGAACGTCGTCAAAAAATAATCCCTTTAGACACAGATCATTAAATTTTTATCTCAGATGATCTTGACATACACCTTTTATGTGTATAATGTGTATATTATACACATAAAGGGGTTTCTGCTATGAGAACCAATATTGTTATCGATGATGATTTGCTGCAGGAAGCTTTTTCTGTAAGTGATATTAGAACCAAAAAAGATCTGATCCATGAAGCATTGAGAGCATTTATAAGATTGAACAAGCGCAAAGATCTTACGGAATTGGCAGGCGCGATCAGTTTCTATAAAGGCTATGATCATAAAAAGCTGAGGAAAATGGGAGTGTGATTTTAATCGATACTTCTGTTTGGATTGAAGTCCTGCGGGATAAAACCGGTCGGACAGTGAACCTGTTTCGAGAATGGGTCGGTGATGAAATCATTGTGTTCAGTCGCTTTACCCAGCTTGAGCTCCTACAGGGAGCCAAAAATGAGCAGGAATGGCAACAGCTTGATACTTACCTTTCAACTCAATATTATTTTGAAACCACCGATGATACATGGCGAGATGCTGCCAGGATATATTTTGAACTCAGAAAAAACGGGGTAACTATCAATAGCCCGATCGATTGCTGCATCGCTCAGCTGGCCATTGAATCTCATGTATTGCTTTTGCACAGAGATAGAGATTTTGAGATGATTGCCAGGATCAGGCCCCTGGCGGCCGAACGATTTAAGTCAGAGTAGCTGCCAAAAATATATTCGGTTTGACATCACTTTCCCTTTGAGGGCTCGGCGGGATTCGATTCAAAAACGGAATTTTCGGTTGAACATTTAGGTGAATAATAAAAGTTAAACGGATATCAGGGGCTTTGGATTTTGTTCGATGACCCCCGCTTGCAAGCGGGATTTCACATCATTTTATTTTGTAAATTAAGGAGTTCAAAAGGCGTATTTCAGTTTGAAAACGGAGCGTACACGAAGTACGCGAGTATTTTAAACTGGAATATAACGCAGTCAGCGGGCAAAATCCAAAGCCCCTGATACCCGTTTTAGCCGCATTTATTGAACCCGCAGAAGTGGCAGAGAATACACCCTTCTTCGAAGCTAACCGTCTGGCCGCATTCGGGGCATTTTTCGCCCATCAGGCTATGTTCAGTTTTATGACTGGTAACAGCTTTTCCAGAAATATATCTGTTATCCAGCACCCGCGCAATGGCATCGGGGATGGACAGCACCAGTCCGCCATTTTGAAAAATCGGATGCTCACCGCCAATTCCCTTAAGCTGGTCAACGATGTCATTGACTTTAACGCCCGATCTTAAGGCCAATGACGCCAGGCGGCCAATGGCTTCGGTTTTGGCGGTGGTCGAGCGGCCGGATTTGCCGATGGTGGCAAATACTTCGAAAGGCTGCCCGTCATATTCGGTAACGGTTACATAAAGATGACCGTAACCGGTTTTCATCTTGGTGGTGAAGCCTTCCAGCGTATCCGGCCTTTTTTTGACGGCTGACAGGAATTTATTGCCGAGTTTTTCTTGGCGTGAAAAAGATAGCACCTGGTTTTCTTTGCTGCCATCGCGATAAATCGTCACCCCCTTACAACCCAGTTCATAGGCCAGGTTGTAAACCTTCATAACGTCGTCTTCCGTCGTATCGTGGGGCAAATTAACCGTCTTTGAAACGGCATTATCGGTATACTTTTGAAAAGCAGCCTGCATGCGAATATGCCACTCCGGTGAAATGTCATGGGCGGTGACAAATATGTGGCGGACTTCTTTGGGTATCTGTTTGATTTTTCTGATGCTGCCTCTTTTGGCAATTTCATCCATCAATTCGCGGCTGTAGAAACGTTGTTCATTGGCCACTTCTTCAAAATACGGATTGACTTCGAGCAATTTATCGTTGTCCATCACGTTGCGCACAAAGCTCAATGCGAACAGGGGCTCGATGCCGCTGGAGCAGCCGGCAATAATGCTCAGAGTGCCGGTGGGGGCAATCGTTGTGGTGGTGGCATTGCGCAGTTTGATACCCTGATCCTTGTAGATGCTGTCTTCCCAGTTGGGAAATGCGCCGCGTTCTTCGGCCAGATTCTGGGAAGCTTCGTGGGCATTATCCTGTATGAAGCGCATGACCGCTTCGGCAGTTTCCAGGGCGTCTTCAGAGTTATAGGGAATTTTGAGCTGATACAGCATATCGGCGAATCCCATAACACCCAGGCCAATTTTCCGATTGCCATGAACCATCTCATTGATTTCCGGCAGCGGATATCTGGACATGTCGATGGTGTTGTCTAAAAAACGCACGGTCCAGCCGATGACTTCCTTTAAGCCTTCAAAATCGATTTTCGGCCCATCACCATTTTCGAGCACAAATTTGGCCAGGTTGATCGATCCCAGGTTGCAGGCCTCCATGGGCAGCAGTGGCTGTTCGCCGCAGGGGTTGGTGCTTTCGATATCACCGAGTTGCGGTGTGGGATTGTCCCTGTTAATGCGATCTAAAAAAATGATACCCGGATCGCCGTTTTTCCAGGCCTGCTTGATCAGGGTTTTATAGACTTCGGCGGCATTTAAGCGATTAACAGCTTTCTGATCGCGAGGATCAATCAGGTCATAATCTTCCTGTTTATCAATGGCCTCCATAAAATCATCGGAAACCCCCACGGATATATTGAAATTATTGAGCTCGCTGTTGTCTTCTTTGCTGAAAATAAATTCCATGATATCCGGGTGGTCCACCCGTAAGATGGCCATATTGGCCCCGCGGCGGGTACCGCCCTGTTTGACCTGCTCGGTGGCGGTGTTAAAAATCTTCATAAAGGATACCGGTCCTGAGGCCACGCCGCCGGTAGTACCCACAGTGCTGTTTTTGGGGCGCAGCCGTGAAAACGCGAAACCGGTACCACCGCCGGATTTATGAATCAAGGCGGCATGATGCAGGGCTCCGAAAATGCCTTCCATGCTGTCTTCGACCGGCAGGACAAAACAGGCCGCCAGCTGCCCCAGGCGGCGACCGGCATTCATCAGCGTCGGCGAATTGGGCAAAAATAGCGCTTCGGTCATCATGGTATAAAAGGTTTCCTCCCACTTTTCGACCTGTTGGGCGGAAGGTTTGCCGTATTTTTTTTCGGCCTTGGCGATGTGTCTGGCAACCCGACGAAACATTTGCTCGGGTGTTTCGATCACTTTGCCTTTGCGGTTTTTTTTCAGGTAGCGTCTTTTTAAAACCCGCGTGGCATTTTCAGAAATATTAATCCGGTTTTTAATAAAAATCGATTTATCCAGACGAATCGGTGATGGTTTGGTCAGCCCGAATTCCATTAACTTGGCTTCAATCATTTTTTCGATAAACGAAACCGGGATGGTGCTGATTTCCAGGTTTGATATTTCTTTGCGCAGGGATCGGCTGATACCCAGGGCCTGATCGCTGTCAATCGGATTTTCGCGGATAAGAATGTCACTGAAAAGCTGATCATCCCATGTGTAGGTGCCCAGGTCAAAACTGCCTTCGTTGGTCACTAAAAATTTGCCTTTCTGCCCCATTGCGCTGCTCCTGATTTAAGAAAATGATGTTTAATGGATTTCAGTAATTACACCGCTTGTCATATTAATGTTCTGAATAACGCAAAAAAGGATGGCGGCATAAGTGTTGTAGTAAAAAGGCGTTCCGCAATCGGAACGCTTTTTTGACAACCACTATAAAGAATAAAAAACCCCAGCTATCTGGACGATAGCGATTTAACCCTGAATGGCTGTGAGGGGTTTTGTTCTATTGAAAAGATGCGATCCGGCTAAATGAAAATGGTTTCGGTGTAAAATGAATGGTCATTACCCGTTTAGGTTTAGCTCTGGCCAGAGCTAAAGATCACCCGGTTTTCCGAATTAGCCTACCATTTAGTGCAGATACCATTTATCTCATACAATATGTTGTATGTCAAGCGAAATATAGGGCCGTTTTTGCCGATGGCTAGTCATTTATGGGTCGAAAAATCAGGGTACCCGCAGCAATGATCGCTTAACATTTTTGGGAATACGGGCATCGGATGTTGGATCTAAATGAGTAAAACACAATCAGCATTTAACAAAAAATAAGAAAAGGAGTTTAAAAATGAATACTTATATACTCTCAGAGAAAATGCGAACCCCGGAGATGGTCGGATCAAGGTACGCTAAGATCGCTTTTAGAAGCCTTTTGGGCGGTAACACAACGCTCTTTGGCGCGCATTAAAGCAATCAGGCAGGGCCTTTTCAAGCCCTGCCGATCGTATAAACCCCTTCATGTGGAGAGCGGCTGAAAATCGGCCTCGGCTCGGTTCAAAAAAGCATCAGAAACAGTTTGCAGCGCTTATTGCCCCTGCTGCTTTTTCCACTCCTGGTAGGATTTCCATTCTTTCCACTCCAGGAACTCCTTGTATTCAGCCGCACCCTGTCCTGTTTTTTTCCATTCCTGAAATTCCCGGAATGCCTGTTGTTCTTTTTTCCATTCCTGAAATTCCTGGAAATCCCGGGCCGCTTCCGGGGTCACCTGGGCTCCTGTGGTTGTCTGGCCGGCCGCCATTTGCGGTGATTCGGCGGCGGTTTCCGACGCTGTCGATGCGTCCTTATCGGATTTTTCGGAAGCCGCCTTCGAATCTTCTTTAGATTTATCCCCTTTAAACTGCGGGAAAGCCCCACCGCGTTTGGAGTCATAGACAACCAAAGCGCCTTCTTCTCCGGTCAGCACACCGGGGCCCTTTTTCATTTCACCCGCTGTTTGCTCAAACTCAGCAGGCTGGCCTTTTGCTCCGCAACCCATCAAAATGGCAGCTGCCAGGCCGATCCCAAATAGCGCCCACAGGATTGTTCTAGCGTTTTGCATGATCCTCTTTCCGTTTAGAATTTCACCCGGCCGCCGACCATGACCGCATGCAGACTTTTGGCATTGCCCACGCCGAGTGGACGCTCGGCGTCATCGCGGTTCAGATCGTGCCAGCGGTAAGAGCCGTAAAATTCCACGCTTTCCCAGACGTTCCACACCGCAGCAGCGCCGACCGATTTGGCTTTGTCTTTATCGGCACCCACGTTTTTGGAATAGGTATAATCGGCTGAAAAGGCCCATTTGCCGAATTTATAACCCACCTTGCCGTAGAGATTATAGGGATCGTTATCTCTGCTGTCGTCACTATAGCGACTACCGCCGGAGAAAGTCAAATTGATTCCCGAGTTGTGCAGAAAAGAGATCGAGCCGCTGTATTGCTTGAAGGCATCGCGATTGGTGTCTGCCGGCAGCCAGCTGGCTGCGGCCGCCAGTTTGCCAAAGCCCTGCCATTCATAGGCAAAGCGCCCGGCGATGTCATAGGATTGACCGTTCATGTAACTGCCGGATAAATAAAAGCCAGCGAATTTGGGCGTATCGTAGCGGATGCGGTCGCGGCGGCTAAAACCGTCATAGTTGGTAAAAGCTGCGCCAATAGTGGTGATGATATTATCATTGCCATCACGAAAAGTGAAGCCACCGGCCATATCTTCGATCGAAGAATAGTTGACCACTGTGGTGCCGGACAGGTCCACTTCCGAGGTGCTGTTGGAGGCAGTATCGCCCTGGCCCAGCCACAACCGGCCAAATTTTTTGTGATTGACGTAAAATTCCATTTTGCGCTCGGTGAAAGAAAGACCGCCGACATCGCCGTTCTCACCAATATCGATGCCGGGATCGACTGAAGAATTGGACTCCATCTGCACTTCCCAGACAATGCCGACTCGCCAGTCTTCAGTAAAATCATTACCGCCGGTAAAGCGAAAACGGGTGGACGAGTTTTCGTTGTCGACAAACTTGACGTCGCTGTTATTGCCGTTGTCCCCCCAGAGGACGGCGCGGTTGATCTGGCCGGAAATTTTAAAATCCACCGCCTGAGCCGCTGGTAGAATCAGCAAAACGGCAAGGGCGATTGTCGATGCAATAAGGCCTATTTGCGTAAATTTCTTCATGTTGAATCCCTCCTTGGATAATAGTGTTTTTAAGCCTAGGTTTTTGATTAAATTTTTAGTTGTCGCTTTTAATCACCTCCCTTCATGGATGGGCAGATAAAAAATAAAAAAGCAGACCAAAACGATCTTGTGCGGATTCATTTTGTCTGCTTTATATCTTCACCGAATAAGCCCTTCCTTCATCTGATATATAAAACAACACCTGTCGTTTTGATCAGCGCAGCCTGCAGGTCGATATGATACAAAACACCACAACACATTGAAATAACAATGGATGATATTAAATCTTGCCTACCATAGGTTTTGAATGAAATCAATATGTTTTGCTATTTTAGGTGACCTTTAACGCTAGTCCTTGAGTGTGGCGCGTCGGATGACATCCTTGCCAAACTTTTGGCCAATAGAGTCCAACGTCTTATCGACCTTTTCCCAGTTGTCTTTGGGCTTTTCTGAGCGCTCAAATAGGCCTATCTGGACCGAGGCGGTGACCGCTGAAAATCCGGTTGTGCCAACACCAATCAGCCGGATTTTTTGGGTGATCTTGAATTCGTCCAATAACCGGGCGGCGTGTTTGTAAATGGTTTTTGATGATTGGGTGGGGATGGCGATGGTGGTCCTGCGGGTAACCGTTTTAAAGTCCGCATTTTTAATTTTAATGACAATCGTTTTTGCGCGCACCCCTGCCTGTCGCAGCTGCCGGGCGACCTCTGCGGACTGGCTTAAAAGGTAGCGTTTCAGCAGTTTGATATCACGCGTGTCGGCTGCCAGTGTGCGTTCACTGCTGATGGATTTATGCGGCGCGTGCGGCGTAACCGGCGATTTATCGTTGCCCGATGAAAGCGCACGCAAACGCTGACCGAATTTACCCAGATGCTTATGCAAGGATTTTTCCGGTATCTGCGCAACATCTCCCAGTGTTCGAATACCCAGCAATTCCAGCTGGCGGACCATTTTCTTACCGACACCCGGTACTTTTTTGATGTCCAGCGACTGAATAAACTGCGGCACCTGATCCGGCAAAATGACTGTCAATCCATCGGGTTTCTCCAGGTCGGAGGCAATCTTGGCCATAAATTTATTGGGTGCTACCCCAACAGAACAGGTTAGATGAACACCGTCGTGTATTTTTCTTTTGATTTCGCAGGCGATTTCCTGCGGTTGACCAAACAGGCGCTGGCAGCCGGTTATATCCATGTAGGCTTCATCGATGGACACCGGCTCCACCAATGGAGAAAATTCTTTTAGCAGGGCCATGACTTTTTTAGATACTTCTTTGTAACGGCCCATGCGCGGTGGCACAAAAACGCCATGGGGACACTTCTGTTTGGCCTGGTAGATGGGCATGGCCGAATGGACACCATAGCGCCTGGCTTCATAGCAGGCGGCCGAAACCACGCCGCGGTTGGAAGTCCCGCCGACGATAACACATTTATGCTTCAGATGTGGATCGTCCAGTTTTTCCACGGAAGCATAAAAAGCATCCATGTCGATGTGTAAAATCATACGATTTTAGATTTTAGAATTTGGATTTTAGATTGCGCAACCCAGATTGAAGAGATTTAGAGTTGCACCATCAAAGCTTTAAGTGTAATGACCGGCGAAAAGTGCTTGCTATTTATTACAAAATTGTATTATTTAAATTAATTGTTTACAGATTCGTAAGCGAATATTTTTGTGTTGCAGAATAGTTGGAGCAAAAAAAGCCATACTACCACGAAAGCACGAAAACACAAAAACAAAATAAATCAAAATACTTCGTGTTTTTATGGTTAATGAATCTTTTTAATTCCGTCGAAAGCAAAGCTCACTCCAAGGAAACGAAGATGGTAGCTCTAAAAACCATTGAAGAAGTTACCCTGCTGTATGAAATTACCAAGGCGCTGAATGAGCATCTGGAATTGAGAAAGTCGCTGTATAAAGTGCTGGACATCCTGTCCAACTCGATGAAGATGGTGCGCGGAACTATAACAATTTTAAACCCGCTGCGCAACGAGATTAACATTGAAGTGGCCCACGGCCTGGCGCAAACCACCATGAACCGCGTTAAGTACAAACTCGGCGAGGGTATTACCGGTAAGGTGATTGAAACCGGAAAGGCGGTCTCGATTCCCAAAATCAGCGAGGAACCGCTCTTTTTGGACCGTACCGCCAGTCGCAAAAAGAAACAGGATCGCGAGCATTCCTTCATTTGCGTTCCGATCAAAAAGGGCAAACAGGTTATCGGCGCCCTCTCAGTCGACCGCCAGTTCCAGAAGTCATACGCACTGAAAAGCGGCCAGAAGCTGCTTGAAGTCATTGCCACCATGATCGCCAGCCACGTGATCAAGCTGGAAACCATTCGCATGGAAAAAGAACGGCTGCGCGAGGAGAACCGCCGGCTGCAGAGCGTGCTCAAGGATAAATACAGCATCGGCAACATTGTCGGCAACAGCAATAAAATGCGGGAGGTCTTTCAAATGATCTCGCAGGTGTGCAATAGCAATGCAACCGTTTTGATTCGAGGCGAAAGCGGAACCGGCAAAGAACTGGTGGCCAACTCCATCCACTACAACAGCCATCGGTCCAAATTGCCTTTTGTGAAGGTCAACTGCGCGGCTTTGCCGGTTAATCTGATTGAAAGCGAGCTGTTTGGCCATGAGAAAGGCGCTTTTACCGGTGCCATCAAACAAAAAATCGGCAAATTTGAGCTGGCCCACAAGGGCACTATTTTTCTGGATGAAATCGGATCACTGGGGCTGGATGTGCAGGCCAATCTGCTGAGAATTCTTCAAGAAAAAGAATTTGAACGTGTTGGCGGTCACCGGACGCTGAAAACCGATGTGCGCATTATCGCTGCCACCAATAAAAACCTGGAAAAAGCGGTTGAGGATGAAACCTTCAGAGGTGACCTTTATTACCGCTTGAATGTTTTTCCGATTTACCTGCCGCCACTGCGTGAGCGCAAGACCGACATTTTACTGCTGGCAGACTATTTTCTTGAAAAATATGCCAAAGAAAATCATAAGAATATAAAAAGACTGTCGACACCGGCCATTGACATGCTCATGGAGTACCATTGGCCGGGAAATGTCAGGGAGCTTGAAAACTGCATTGAGCGTGCGGTGCTGCTGTGCGAAGAGGGGGTGATTCACAGCTACCACCTGCCGCCCACCCTGCAAACCGGCAAGGAATCGGGTACGGTGCCTGCGCTTTCCC
>JAHEIW010000365.1 GCA_024639185.1 Deltaproteobacteria bacterium
TGGATGGCAAAATGGACCAGTTTGACCGGCGAATAGATTTCAAGTTTTTCCATAATTTTGGCCCGATGGGATTTGATCGTACTGATGCTGACACACAACATCTCAGCGATTTGTCGGGTGGAATGTCCTTCGGCAATCAGCTGAAAAACCTCCCTTTCTCGATTGGACAGTCGTTTATAACGCTCCGCGCTGGCGGCTCCTCTGCGGGGGGATCGATAGGTGTCCACCACCACCTTGGAAATTGAAGGGCTCAAAAAGGTTTCATTGTTCATAGCCGCGTGAATCGCATTGATAATATCCCGGCCGCTGGAATCTTTAAGAAGATAGCCGGACACGCCACTTTCTAAAAGCTCATGGATATAATGTTCATGGGAATACATGGACAGAATCAGGATTTTCGATTTGGGAACTTTTTTCTTTATGCGCTTTACGGCTTCAATGCCGTTCATCTGCGGCATGGCAATATCCATGATGATGATATCGGGCTTTAACGCCAGCGTTTTATCCACTGCGGCTCTGCCATTGTCCGCCTGGCCGACAACCTTCAAATCAGGCTGGTCATTCAACAGACTCGCCAAACCCTGGCGCACAATGGTATGGTCATCAGCAATGAGTATGCGAACTGGATTAGCCATGGCTCATAGACTCAGTAAAAGGTATCTCAATCCGGATTCGGGTTCCTTCTCCGGGTTTGCTGCGCAGCTGGAAGGTTCCTCCCAGAAGAGAGGTCCTTTCCCGCATACCCAGCAGACCCAGATTGCGCTTATCGGTTCCAATAATCTGCGGGTTAAAACCGATACCGTCATCCTCTGCCCGGAAGATGATCTTGGGATAGCTTTTGATAATGGAAAGGCGGAAGTTATCCGAAGCGGAATGCTTCAGGGCATTGGTCAGGGTTTCCTGGCTGAAACGATAGAAAACCGTTTCCATATCAACATCCAGGCGGTGATCAAATCCCACCATGCTAAACTCGATGTTATGACCCGTATGATTTTGAATTTCTTTGAAATAAAGATCCAGCGCCGGTTCAAGACCCAGATCGCTTAACAGGGTCGGGTGCAGGTGGTATGCAAGGTGTCTGAGTTCCGAGGCGGTTCGTCGCACCATCATAATGATTTCGCCGATGGCTTCCCTGAGACCTTTTTCTTGCGATGGCAGATTTTGTTCCAACCTCTCCAGGGCCAATTTAACGGCGGTTAGAGATTGCCCGGATTCATCATGCAGCTCGCGGGCGATACGACGTCGTTCCTCCTCCTGGCTCTGAAATAATTTTGCGGTCAGCCGTCTTAACTCTTGCCGATCGCGACGGATCGTCTCCCGCATCTGGGCATTCACGATGGCCCCCCCCAAAAAGTTTCCCAGCGAACCCATCAAATGGAACTCATATTGCGTCAGTCTGCGGGATGCGGGGATGTCAAGTCCCAAAAAACCCACCCCTTTGCCTTTGAAGGTAATCAGAAAACAGGTCAGCCAGGGTAAAAATCTTTGCGCTTTCGACTCAAAACGGGCTTTAAAGGTCGGAAAGATGGGTTCTGGCTTTAACATCATGTCATCTTCCAGGAGGGCTTTGCTCAATAGCGGATCTTTAAAAAATACCTGCTGGGTGCTTAGAGCGCCTTCAACCTTAAAGCCAGATTTGGCAATGACCTCGGTTTTTTCGCTTTGGCTATTGATCAGGAAAATGGCCCCCCGATTGAGTTCCAATACCTTCAGTACGTTTTTAAGCGCCTCCCGTAAAATCAAGTTCAAGGGCATATGGTGATTTAAGGCCACCGCAATGCTGTTTAATATCGAAAGTTCCCGGTTGCGCTGCTTAAGCGCTTCTTCAGTCCGCTTGCGATGGGTGATGTCTTTGATGATTCCCTCGTACTCGACATCGCCGGTTTCAGGATTTTGGTATCGTCGGCTGGAAATCAGGGCGTGCATCGCAGCGCCATCCCGTTTTTTGAATTCAACTTCATAGTCTTTTACCTGGCCCCGCCGGTTTATGGCCGCCAGGAATCTTTCTCGATCCAAGGCATGGCGATAAAGGTCCTGAGCCGACACCGTTTTCAGCATTCTTTCTTTGGATGGAAAGTTAAGCAGGTCCACGCCGGCCTGATTAATATCCAGTATCTGGCCCTGCTGGTTGGTGGTATAGATCATATCGTGGCTGCCTTCAAAGATGCGACGATATTTTTTCTCGCGTTTGGCGACCTCTTCCTGAAGCCGTTTCAACTCGGAGATATCTTTAAATATTTCAAGACCTCCGGTAACGCGTCCGGCCGCGTCCCGAAACGGCGATGTTGAACAAATAATGGGTACCTGTTGGCCTTCGATGTTGGTAATCTCATACTCGCGATTGTGGATATCTCTGCCTTCTGCAATCGCGTGCTTAAGGGCACAGTCCGACTCGCAGATTGAGTTCTTAAATACATCCTTGCAATACATCCCCACCGCATCAGCGGCCGAAAAACCGGTGATTTTTTCGGCTGCCGGGTTGAAATAAGTGATGCGCCATTCCTCGTCGGTCGTAAAAAGACCATCCGGAATCCGGTTAAGAATCTCGACAAAGCTTTCTTCCTTCTGATAGATATCCTCCAACGCTTTGATGTTGTATT
>JAHEIW010000129.1:0-1697 GCA_024639185.1 Deltaproteobacteria bacterium
GCATGCAAAAAAACACCCGTTGTGTTCACAGTGGTACCGGTAAAGACCCCCTCACCAGAGGCCTGAATACACCCATATTTACGTCTTCTTCTTTTGAATATCTGGATACGGAAGAGAATGTCTATCCACGCTACTTTAACATTCCCAATCAAAAAGCGGTGATCGAAAAGCTGTGTGCCCTGGAAAATGCTGAAGACGGCTTGCTGTTCAGCTCGGGCATGGCAGCCATCAGCACGGCCATACTTGCTTTCCTCAGCAGCGGAGATCACGTTGTGCTGCAAAAAGATATCTACGGCGGTACGCATCATTTTGTGACCGCAGACTTTGAGCGCTTTGGCATCGAATTTACCTTCGTTGACAACGAAGCCGCTGATATTGAAAGGGCCGTAAAGCCCAACACCCGGATCATCTATATTGAGACGCCTTCCAACCCGCTGCTATTGATCACCGACATAGCGGCCACCGCTCAGATCGCCAAAGACAACAATGCGCTGAGCATCATCGACAACACCTTTGCGACCCCGATAAACCAGAACCCGCTCGATCTGGGTATCGACATCGTCACCCACAGCGGCACCAAATATCTGGGCGGCCACAGCGACCTGTGCTGCGGGGCGATTTTAACACGGCAGGATCTGGCCGACAAAATTGCGGCCACCGCAGCCAACCTGGGCGGCAGCATGAACGCCATGACCTGTTATCTGCTGGAAAGAAGCTTGAAAACCCTGGGCCTAAGGGTTGCAACCCACAACCGCAATGCCCAGATCATTGCCGAGCATTTGCAAAAAGACGCTCGCATCCAGAAGGTTTATTATCCCGGCCTGGAAAATCATCCGGGACATACGCTGGCTAAAAAACAAATGCGCGGGTTCGGCGGTATGCTGGCCTTCGAACTGGGCGGCCCGACACCGGAGACGTTTTTAAAAAACCTGAAGGTGGTCACACCGGCCCTGAGCCTTGGCGGGGTGGAAACCATTATCTGCTCACCGGCAACCACATCACATCAGAAAATCTCAGCGGCCGAACGCGCCGAGCTGGGAATAACAGACAACACGCTGCGCCTGTCGGTGGGCATCGAAGATCCGGATGACATCATCGCAGACATTGACAGGGCTTTACACGGATAAAGACTGGAGCTGAAGCGGCCGTGTCATTTTCCATTGGGTGATATGAATTTCAGGGTGCCGGTGGCCCGATATTTGAGATTAATCCAGCGCAACAGGTCCCTGTCAATGCTTGGTGGACAATCATCTCAAATATCAGGTCACTGGGTAGTTCGTGGACAAATTATCCGCATATCGCCCATCAGAAATTAACATGTCCGCTTTGCGGAACTGCATCAGGGGGTATTTGAACAACCGCATCATCTGAACGAAAAAAATTGCAACCCATATTTCGACACGAAGAAACTAAAAAATCCTTAAAATTGAAAGAAGAGCTATGAAAGTACTGCGCAATGATCGGATACTGGCAGAAAGCGATCAGATGATCGTCATCGAAGGCAACCATTATTTTCCACCGGAATCCATCAAAAAGGAATACTTCCAAAAAAGTAACAAACACACCGTCTGCCCCTGGAAAGGCCAGGCCAGCTATTACCATATCGTCATCGATGATGAAACGTTACAGGATGCCGCCTGGTATTATCCGGCGCCAAAGGATAAGGCCAAACAGATTAAAAATTATGTGGCCTTTTA
>JAHEIW010000129.1:1797-9601 GCA_024639185.1 Deltaproteobacteria bacterium
GGAAAGGCCAGGCCAGCTATTACCATATCGTCATCGATGATGAAACGTTACAGGATGCCGCCTGGTATTATCCGGCGCCAAAGGATAAGGCCAAACAGATTAAAAATTATGTGGCCTTTTACAAAAATAACGTAGAATTTCATAATGATTGAAATTTTGAAAAAATACTGCCATTAATACGGTCATATTGCGGCAGACGCGCATTCTTCTCAAAGATTTAAGTTGAGCGATTGTCGAGAACGAAAGAATTCCTATAAAATAAAAGTTGTTTTTAAACTAGAAACGATCAACTTAAAAAGGGGGTTATAATGGGAATTATAGCATGGATTATTCTGGGACTGGTCGTGGGAATTATTGCCAAACTGCTGATGCCCGGTAAAGATCCAGGCGGCATTTTTATGACGATTATTCTGGGTATTGCGGGCGCCATTGGCGGCGGTTTTATCAGTTCGGCGATTGGATTCGGCAGGGTCACCGGCTTTGATATTCGCAGCCTGATCATCGCCGTCGGTGGCTCTGTTCTTTTACTCATTATTTACCGCAAATTCAAAAAATAATTTGAATGAACATTAATGCGAAGCTGGGTATAAAATGAAAGGAAGCACGTTCGGTAATTGTGGTAGTACAACAAAAATATCTGTTACATCTATTGGATGATAATCATTTTAGCGCATTAATTTTCACCCGCCTATGAAATCAATACGAAAATTTATCATCATATTGCTCGTTCTGATTTTCGGCGCTTCGCACGCACCGGCCGGCACTAAAAATCCGGAAACCTTCATTTTAGCCACTTACGGCACCCTGCGCACCCTGGACCCCGCTGCCTGTTACGATACCACCGGCGGCCAGCGCATATTGAACATTTACGAACCCCTTATCTTTTATGACGCATCCAAAACAGATGCTTTTATTCCGCTTTTAGCCACAACGGTCCCAACGCTTGAAAACGGCGGCATCTCGGCCGACGGAACCATTTATTCGTTTACCATTCGCAAAGGCGTCAAATTTCACAACGGTGCCCAGCTAACCCCTCAGGATGTGGTTTACTCGCTAAAGCGCAACATGATTGCCGACCCGGACGGCGGCCCCATGTGGATGCTGCTGGAGGCCGTCACCGGTAAAAACTCAACCCGTGATGAAAACGGAAAGATCCGGCCGGGTATTTTTAAAATGATCGATGATGCCGTCAGCGGTAGGGGCGACCGTGTGATTATCCGTCTGCCGCGACCCTATCCGCCGTTGATGGGTATTTTGGCCAATTCGTGCGCCGTCGTTTTGAATCGGGAATGGGCAATTGCCAACGGCGCCTGGGATGGCCACATCGCAAATGCGGCAACCTATAACAACCCGGCACCGGGCCATGAGCCTTTGCTAAAGATTGCCAACGGAACCGGTGCATTTCGTTTCAAGTCCTGGGAGCCCAGCAAGCAATTTGTATTTGAGCGTTTTGACGGATACTGGAGCACCAGACCCACGCTCAAAAGAGCCATTGTCAAATATGTAAAAGAGTGGAGCACCCGCAAACTCATGCTGCAAAACGGCGATGCCGATCGAGTAACGGTGGACATTCCCTACGTGCCGGAAGTAAAAGCCATGCCTGGCTTAAAAATTATTAAAGTGCCGCAGCTGTCGGTTTCCTTCGCGCTGTTCTGCCAGAAAATCGACCCGATTGGCAACCCCAATATCGGCAGCGGCCGCCTCGACGGCAACGGCATTCCACCGGACTTCTTCTCCGATATCGATGTCCGCAAAGCGTTTTTGCATGCCATGGATCGCGACACCTATCGCCAGGATGTTTTTAACGGTCTGGTCATCATGCCGACCAGCCCCAACATTGAGGGATTGCCGTATCACAAAACGGTGCCCCACTATGCCTTTGATCTAAACAGAGCCAGGGCGCACCTGCAAAAAGCCTGGGGCGGGCGGGTGTGGGAGCGGGGTTTCAAAATGGTGATCACCTATAATTCCGGCAACGCCATGCGAGAGGCGGCGGCGATGATGATTGCGGAAAACATCATGTCACTGAACCCCAAATTCAGGATCGAGATCCGCAATGTTGAATGGAAGGATTATCTGGTTCAATACCGCAATTTTCGCTATCCGATCTTTATTACCGGCTGGGCCGCCGATTACGCCGATCCCCATAACTTTCTTTACACCTTTATGCACTCCGGGGGCGTTTACGCCCGGTTCATGGCATATCAAAATGACAGCGTCGACCGGCTGTGTGAGACCGGCATAGACACTGTTGAGCCGGCAAAGCGTGAAGAAATTTACGCCCGGCTGCAACGCTTGTGGTATAAGGAGGCCATCGGCATCCCACTTTATCAGCAGATCAATATCCGCGCCTATCGGAATTGGATAGAGGGCTATGTGCCCAATGCCATGCTCACCGATGCCTGGGAAGATCTCAAGCGCCTAAAAAAAATAAAATAAACAGAGGCAGATCAAGCCGCCCGCCTATGGAAGGGCAGTCTCACTTTTGTGGCAAAAAAAAAGCTTCCGGTTTTATACGGAAGCTTTTATTGGGTTCAGCATGCGCAAAAATGACATGTGCTGCACAACCTTACCTTGAGCCGGGTGTCTATTTGGACATTAATCCCTTAAGCGTCTGTTAATTTGACACTGTTAACGACGGCGCGGCATTGTCTGATTGTGAGTTTTCTATGAGACCTGAAGCGCCCTGGCCGGTTTTGGAGTTCAGCACCAGGTTTCTGTGCGAAATTTCTTGCCCGACCCTGGCATAGGATCCGGGCTGGAAGCCGCCTGCTTTCCAGGCGCTGACCCAATAATCAACGATTTCATTGAGCGCGACATTGTAAAGCTGATCGGTGATTTCGCGTTTCTCAACTTTTCGGCATGGTTTCCGATAGTTTTCAATCAGTCCGCTGATATGGGATTTGAAATCGACCAGGTTCACCGGATGATAACCATCGTATTTTACTTGATCTGGAATCAGATGAGCCGGTGTTTTGTAATTATCCGGTGAAATCGTTTCAGCTAAAAAACAGGCCAGCACACCAAAATTGTGAGCGGTATTGTACTCATCATGACGATCTTCTTTCAAATCAGCTATCAAAGATTTGTATATAATTTCAGTATCATAAGGCGCTATCAAATATACCCTTTTAGGGTGTCTTTCTTTAAAATGCATACCGGCTACAACAACCACCAAATTATGGCGCAGGTAATTTCTGAGCTCGGTAGGGCAGAATTCAATGGCATCATAGACCAGCTGATCGCGCGTCAATGATTTGAAAGCAAATGAATTGCCCGGAAAGGCAATGAGGACGGCCAGAACCAAAAAAAGAAAAATTCTCAATAAATTCTTATACATAATCGAATGCTCCTTTGTTAAAAGCGTTTGTGGCATTTTGAATGTAAAGTGCTGATAATGTTATTCTATTAAATCGGCCAAAAACATAAAAACTTTAAAGATAGTCCCATATTTATTTTTAGGCTTTTCAGCGGCTGTCAGCTGTGTTACAGAGTGACAATCAAACGAGCTGCTTGATCGGGGCGCAGTCGGCCAATACAGGTCTTGATCGACGAGCACCATTGGCCATACGAAGCAGCTAATACCATCCGCTTGGAAGGGACGATCCTGCGTGCAAAAACCACAGACACCGGCTGAGACCACACGTCGCATTTTAGCTGCGGTATTCATTTCCGCCCTGGCTGTGATTGGCCTGAATGCCTGCACCGTCAAAGCGCGAACCATCGAACCGGGAACGATTCCCAAAATAGACGCCCTGGCTCCCGGCGAAGCCGAATACGGAAAAATGTTGTTTGATGATTTGTGTGATGATTACCCGCTGGAACCCGACCCGGAGCGAATGGAGGGACTGGTCACCATTTTTGATAATCTGGTAGAAGCCGCCGAGGCCGATCACCTGCCGTGGCATCTATATCTGTTTGACAATCCGGATATCATCGATATCCGTGCGGTCCATGGAAACTATGTATTCGTATGGTCGGGTTTTCTGGAAGCCGCTCAAAACGACGACGAAATTGCCGCGTTGATGGCCTGTGAAATTGCCCATGTGCTGGCAAGGCATACCTATCCGGCAGAATTTACTCTGTGGACAGATATTTTCTTTGATGTGGCCGAAATAGCCACCAGCCTTGCCATCATGACCGCCACACATGGTATGGTTGCGATCAATGGTCAGGGGTGGATGAAGTGGGCTTATGTTGAGCTGGCGGATCTGGATGCCCTGGATCGTGAATACAGCACTCTGGAAGAACGTGAGGCGGTAATGATAGCAAGACTGCTTATGGAGCGCGCCAACTATTCACCCGAAGCGATGCGCACCTTCTGGCAGCGCGTGGAGCAGGATGAAGATTTAAACAAAAAAGCAAACCGGCTTATCCGCGATCTTTCAGCCGAGGAGCGCACCCGGATAATTGATGAGTTCCTGCCGCAAACACCGACCGAAACTGAAGTGAGCATCCCGAGTGACATACAGACAAGTCAGCGCGACTTCAATGCCGTCAGGCATCGTACTCAATAAAACCCCGCGCCGAAGGTGTAAATTTGGGTATCTCTCTGTGCTGGCGTGCCGGTGTTAAAGCGGATGCCGGATCGATGTTGCCTTACTTATATCTACAGGTAAATTGGATGAGCTAAAATCGCCGTGCGATCAGAAGCGGGTTGCGCTGTGATTGGAAAAAGAAAGAGGCGGCTCACGGAGATATGAGCCGCCCTTTCAATGATGGAAAGAGAAAATGAGCTGGAGGTATAATAAGGCATTAAAGTTTTATTGCCTCGGTTTGAGGTTAACTGCTACATCGTGACATGTCAAGCTTTTATTTGGCAAGATCCATTTGATCCGGTCGGAGCGGACAACGGTACCTGACTTTCAGGAGTGACGATTGCATGGAAGACCCGTTTTGCCGCAAAGCTCAGCTCCTGTTGCCATATCTGATTTCGTTCAATTTTTTGGCCTGTCCAACCCAATCTTCTCGAATGATGCGATCCGAAAAGGAGCCGAAAGTAAAACGTGCCCCCCCCAGAGCAGCAGCAGAATGATGACAGCAATTGTTGCTTTAACCAAATTAGACATGATCAGCCTCCGTAACCGTTATGGGTGAATCTTTTTCTCAGCCAGGTTCCATCGTAAATGGCATGCCACAAACGCTGCAGATTTTTAGTTCACTCTAAAAAGCCGGGTCGGCAAATGACCCACCGTTTTGTGCTGCCGGCCAAAGTCATGTTTTTATATGGTAGGAGGGATAACGGAAGGACCGATACAAAAAGCCGCCATCATCACCGGGCGCTATGTGGATGGCGGGCTAGCTGTCTTTCTTTTTAGTGCGGGATTTTAACTTTTCTTTTTCTGTTTCCAGTTCTGCTTCTCGTTTCTGCTTTTCGGTTTCTATTTCAGATTCATATTGTTCTTTATGCTTTTTTTGCTTTTTTTCGGCTTTTTGCTTTCCGCCAGCCGCTTCATCTTGATCGCCTGCGTTCATCTTGGCTTTATGTCTTTTTTCTATTTTATCTTCGGTTAAGCCGGGAGGTTTTTCTCCTCCCTTCCAGCCGGTTTTCTCTCCCTGTTCCCAGCCGGGTGGAGTGCTTTTGCTTTTGTTTTTACCTTTGCCACCGGCCAGAGCCAGCGAGCTGACCAAAAAAACAGATGATAGCATAATAATGAAAAATTTTATAAATTTTGGATCCATCATTAACCTCCATCTTTCTACATTTAAAGATATATAGATAGCATTCCCACTGGACCGCATCCGCAGGCCCTTAACTATAGGACGCTGGAAAATAAGCCTTTTTGAAGCGTTTGCAATAAAAATTTTTTTACAGGTTCTTTTAAGTGGAATCACTTGCCGATTGAAATGGTGTTCCTAACTTAAGACAGCAACCCATCACCATTTTGAAACGCAATTCCGGACCGAACACAAAGGAGGTGTGACATGCGCTACAAACTTTTGGGGAAAAGCGGTTTAAGGGTTTCCGAGCTCTGTCTGGGAACCATGACCTTTGGGGATGATTGGGGCTGGGGGTCGTCAAAAGACGAAAGCCGGGCGCTGTATGATGCGTTTGTGGAATCCGGCGGCAACTTCATTGACACCGCGGATCTATACACCAACGGCACCAGCGAAAGTTTTTTAGGCGAATTTATGGCATCAGACCGTGAGCGAATCGTTTTGGCCACCAAATATACCAACACTGCTCCCGGCAACGATCCCAATGCCGCAGGCAATCAGCGCAAAAATATGATGCAGTCGGTGGAAGCCAGCCTGAAGCGACTCAAAACAGACTATATCGATCTTTACTGGTTGCATGTATGGGACTTTATGACACCAATAGAAGAGGTCATGCGCGCTTTTGACGATCTTGTCAGTCAGGGAAAGATTTTATATATCGGTATATCGGATGCACCGGCCTGGATTGTCGCACGGGCCAATATGCTGGCCGAATTACGCGGTTGGACTTCGTTTGTCGGTCTTCAAGTTGAATACAGCCTGATTGAGCGCACCTCAGAGCGGGAACTGTTGCCAATGGCCCGCGAACTGGATCTGGGTGTAACGGCATGGTCGCCGCTGGCTGGCGGGCTGCTGACCGGCAAATACGCGTCAGACGCACATTCGGAGGGTGAAGAAAAGCGGCTGGAACATCCCATGATGGCACCGCTGGTTGACATCAATGCGCGCAAACGCACTATAGCTGAAGCAGTGGTGGAGATAGCCGCTGCGATCGGAAAGACAGCGGCCCAGGTGGCCCTGAACTGGCTGCGTCAGCAACCCGGCGTGGTGATCCCGATTATCGGCGCCCGCCGTTTGTCTCAGCTCAAGGACAATTTGGCCAGCCTTGAGTTTACCCTTGAAGAAGAGCACCTGCGGCGACTAGCAGATGTCAGCCAGTTTGAACTGGGCTTTCCCCATGATTTCTTTACAAATGAATTGGTGCAAAATTTTGCTTTTGGCGGGATGCGGGACTTAATTGATAACCATCGTCAACACTAAGCAATCTACTTGGCCTTGCGTTTTAAGGCCACCACACAGCCCTCGAGCTTTTGAATTTTTTCTTCAAGACTGGATGCCACGTACCGCTCGGCAACATCGTCGGGCATAGACAGCCACACCGGAGCGGTGCCGGCGGCCTCGGTGATGGTATCAATATTGGGTGATCGTTCACCATAAACCCGGATCAAATGCGCCTTGGTCTGATCATTCCAGGCCGTATATTCTTTTGATGGGATCGGTCGTTTCAGCAACATTTGTTTTGCTGCTTCAATCTGGCGGGCCAGCAAACTAATGCCGGACGACGCATTTTCGTGATTTTTAGCTTCAGGCATGGTTTATCCCTCCAACTGGCTGAATCGTTTTACCGGATTTAAAGCAGGCGGAATTAAAAAAACCCCTAAACTGATAACCTAAGCACTGGAAAACGATTTTCCAGGTGGTAAGTTAACCATCGCGTTTTTAAAACGTAAATCAGATGATGCACACCTTAATTTTCAATAAAAATTAGGTGTGTAATCCATTTATCCTGTGATGCACACCTTAATTTATAATAAAAATAGGTGTGTAATCCATTTATCCTGGAGAACGCAGCCATTGAGCGTTAGATGCATTTCGAGATAGCTTCCCATTCAAAATTGATTTGGAAACCCGGTACCGGAAAAGCAGGTGAAGGGGAAAGAGGCTCAACCCGAAAGATTTAAGCGCATATGTGAGGCAAAATTAATTGGTGCTTGCGATCCGCCTGTCATTTTCCGTGCCGTTTTTTAGATGCTGCCAGCCATAAACCGAGCGTAAAAAATGCTTGCATTCATCACAAAAACTAAAA
>JAHEIW010000004.1 GCA_024639185.1 Deltaproteobacteria bacterium
ATTTGTTATTCCTGCTGATCGAGGAAAGGGCCTCCTGCTCAGAAGCGGACACTCCCGGGCCCCGGCAAGTAAACTCTTTAAGGAATTATATCGTTATCCCGCCAGTGACGATACGTCTTTCTCATTTTAAGATACGAAGGAGGAAAATTCATGACCAAAAAAATGTTTTCTAAATTCGCAATCATCTGCCTTGTTTTGGCCTTTACAGTGGCCACCGCCGGTCTGGTATCGGCAGAAGAAAAGCCCAATGTCTTCGGGCTGCTTCTGGTCGGGCCGTATAACGATCACGGCTGGAGTCAGGCCCACTATGAAGGCGGCAAGTATGTTGAAAAAATGGTGCCGGGCGCCAAGATGATTTACATTGACAAAGTTAATCCGGCCGACCGCCAGGGGGTGACCATTCCGCAACTGGTTGACGATATGGTCGAAAAAGGCGCCAAGCTGATCATTGCCAACTCTGACGATATGAAAGACGGCACCCGCGAGGCCGCCGCCATGCATCCGGATGTTTACTTCATTCATATCTCCGGAGACGATGTACTGACCGGCAAAGCGCCCAAGAATCTGAGCAATTTAATGGGCCGCATGGAGTACGGCAAAATGATGGCCGGTTTTGCCGCCGCCCTGACCACCAAATCCGGAAAAATAGGCTATCTGGGGCCACTCATCAACGAAGAAACACGCCGGCTGGCTGCCTGCGCCTATCTGGGTGCGAAATATGCCTGGGCGAATGTGCTTAAAAAAGATCCCAAACAGCTGAAATTTCAGGTGACCTGGATTGGCTTCTGGTTCAATATTCCCGGCGTAACAGCCGATCCGACCCAGGTGGCTCAGAATTTCTTTAACACCGGCCATGATGTGGTCATCTCCGGCATTGATACCACCGAAGCCGTGGTGGTGGCCAAACAGAAAAAGCAGGAAGGCAAAGCGGTCTGGGCGATCCCGTATGACTACATCGGTGCCTGTGAAGGCGCAGATGACGTCTGTCTGGGCGTGCCCTACTTTAACTGGGGCCCGAGTTATGTTGACTTTGTGAAAGCCGCCTTCGATGGAAAATGGAAATCCAAATGGGTCTGGCTGGGACCGGACTGGAAAAACATCAATAACCCCGATACCAGCACCATTGGATTTACCAAAGGACCTGCACTTTCAGCCGATGCCCAAAAACAGCTGGCCGGCTTTATCAAAGCTCTGGGCGCCAAAAAAATCAACCTGTTCAAGGGCCCCCTGAATTATCAGGATGGCAGCCCGTTTGTCAAAGCCGGTCAAACCGCCAGCGACAAGCAGATCTGGTATATGGAGCAGTTGTTGGAGGGGATGGAGGGAGCCAGTAGCGCCAAATAATTTTTAATTTCTAAATGGGTCTTTTTCGCTTTGTTTTGATGAGCGGTGTTCTCCGCGAATTTCAGCCTTCGACGTACTCCCTGAATCTTGCATGAAAATTAATGCGAAGTTGAGAGTGAGCTTAAAGACAGCACGTCAAGTATACTATTGAAGTACAAATATAGAGCCGCTCAGTATAATGGATAAAAATCATTTTATCGCATTAATTTTCACCCTGCGGGCGAGCCGGAGGCTTCCATCTGCAGCGTTATTCAGAGCGAAGCATAGTTTACTATAGCTTCGCCCTGAAATGCCTTGCATATGAAAGCCTCCAACTCGTGCAAAATCCAGGTACTAATTGTACGCCTCCTTGCAAACTCCTTGCCGCGCCATAGCTTCTTGACCTCCAAAGCTTAAGCGAAGGAGGTTGGCGACGGCGGGTCATGCGGCCTTGTGCATTGAAAAAATTCCCCATTCATAAAGCGAAAATTTTACTATTTTAAAAAGTATTGTGCCTTAAAGATTTATATCAAATATTCATCAACTAAAAATATAAGGTGCAGAAGGAGACATCGAGCCTTCTGCACCTTTTTATTTTTCAGTACTTCAGTACGCCAAAAAAAATCCAAAAAAGGCAAATTCCCTTTGTGCTCACCAATGAAATGCGTTAATAGCTCCTGTGTGGAAGAAGGAAGAAACCATGCAAATTGAGCTGCAGGAAATCCATAAATACTATGGACCCGTTAAAGCCAACGAGGGGGTCGATCTAAAGGTGCTGCCCGGTGAAATCCACGGCATCCTGGGCGAAAACGGTGCCGGCAAAAGCACCTTGATGAAAATCCTGGCGGGGTTCAGTCTGCCGACACGCGGAACGGTTCTGGCCGACGGTGCTGTGGTTGATTACCGCGATCCGGCCCGGGCCGCCGATCTGGGCATCGGCATGCTCTATCAGGACCCGCTTGATTTTCCGCTCTTGACCGTTCTGGATAATTTTATGCTCGGCCAAACCGAAGGCCTCAACCCGCAAAGAAAAAGCTTTCGCCTGCGGTTTGCCGATCTCTCAGAAGCCCTCCATTTTAACTTAAAGCCGGATGCGGCCTTAAACTCGATGACCATCGGCGAGCGCCAGCAGCTTGAAATCATCCGACTCATGTCTCTGGGCATCCAGGTGCTCATTTTAGATGAGCCGACCACCGGCATTTCCAGCACCCAGAAAGAGATTCTGTTTAATGCCCTCAAGAAACTGGCCGCTGAGGGCAAAAGCATCATCCTGGTGTCGCATAAGCTCGAAGATGTCGAGGCGCTGTGTGACCGCGTCACCGTGTTGCGCCAGGGCAAGGTCACCGGCGGGATGGATCGGCCGTTTGATTCCCGGGGGCTTCTGGAAATGATGTTTGGAACACCGCCGGTTTTCCCACCGCGCTGCGCGGAAACGCCGGGCAAGGAAGTTCTGGTCATGAAGCAGGTGTATGGCAGCGGCGGGCGCGCCGGGCTGCAGGACTGTGATGCCGTCATTCGTGAGGGGGAAGTCGTCGGTCTGGCCGGGCTCGAAGGCAGCGGGCAGGGAGTATTTTTGCGCATTGCCGGCGGGTTGAAACCGGCCCGCCGCGGTTCCGTCAGCCTGCTGGGCAGCGACATGCACGCTAAAAATCACCATGCCTTCAAACAACGGGGTGTTTCCTTTTTGCCGGCCTCGCGTCTGGAAGAAGGGCTGATCGCAGGCATGCGCATCACCGAGCATTTTGCGCTCCAGTCCAATCAGCAGCATTTTTTAGTTCGCTGGCCGGAGGCCCTGCAGCAGGCCACCCGGCAAATCGAAAAATTTCAAATCAAAGGCCGGCCGGATTCAACGGTCGATGAGCTTTCGGGGGGCAACCAGCAGCGACTGTTGTTGTCCTTTCTGCCCGCAGATCCGCAGTTGTTGCTGCTTGAAAATCCCACCCGCGGGCTGGACATCGAATCGGTCAACTGGGTCTGGCAGCATTTACACACCTACTGCACCCAAAGAACCAGTATTGTTTTTTCATCGCCCGAGCTGGATGAGATTTTGATGGTGGCCGATCGTGTGCTGGTTTTTTTCAACGGGCGGGTGATCAAAGAAGTTGATGCAGCTAAGACGGACACCCAGGAATTAGGCAGAGCTGTAGCGGGAAAAATTTAAAAAATAAAATTTCTTAAATTCAATCGCACTATTAGCTTTTAACCAAAAAAAACAGGATTTAAATCCGAAGTACGCCTGATCTTATAAAATTGGCCGAGATACGAAACAAATTCAAAATCCTAAATATCAATTTCTCAAACTTGTTTTGAGTTTTGGTCATTTGAAATTTGTATTTGCCCTTCGGCTGGTCTTAGGGTGGTGAGTCCTTCGACTTTGCTCAGGACCGTGAGCCTGTCGAACGGCGTGTCGAACCATTTCGAATTTCGATATTCGGATTTCGTATTTGGCGTAAACTAAATTAACGTCCTTTTAAAGGCATGAACACTTCCAGAACAAACCTGATTTTACCACTGATACAGCAGTCCCGCCATGCGCTGGTGACGGTGGCAGCCGTGTTTTTTTTCACTTCCCTGGTGCTAATCATTGCCGGAGCGCCACCGCTGGCCGCTTATTATCATATTTTCAAAGGGTCGCTGGGGTCCTGGATCAAATTTTCGCATGTCATCAAAAGCTGGATCCCGCTGACCCTGTGCGCCTGCGGTCTGCTGTTCACCTTTCGCATCGGGTTGTGGAACATCGGCATCGAGGGACAGGTGATGATGGGGGCCGTTTTTACAACGGCTGTGCTGCGTCTGGGGTTGGAAAGCCAGATGCCGGCATTGGTTATTTTGGGTTCTATCCTTGCCGGCCTGGTCGGCGGTGCCCTGTGGGCCCTGTTCGCCGGGTTTCTGAAAACCAAAGGCGGCGTCAATGAAATCTTTGCCGGCCTCGGTCTCAATTTTGTGGCCCAGGGGGTGATTCTGTGGCTCATATTCGGCCCCTGGAAGCGGCCGGGGGTCGCTTCGATGAGCGGCACCGAGGTTTTTCCGCCGGCCTTGTGGCTGCCCCAGCTGGCTTCGATTCGGCTGTCTTTGCCGGCGCTGGTCATTGTCTGTCTGGCCCTGATTGTAACGGCTTTGATCCTGCGGTACACCAAAATCGGTCTGTATTTAAAGGCCATCGGTAATAATCCGTCGGCAGCCTATTTGTTCGGGCTCAAACCGGCCCGCAATATGGTGCTGGCCATGATTTTTACCGGCGGATTCGCCGGTGTGGCCGGAAGCCTTCAGGTCAGTGGGGTTTATCACCGCCTGCTGCCGGCCATATCCAGCAATTACGGGTATCTGGCTCTGCTGGTGGCCATGCTCTCCAATTATAATATCTGGCTGGTGCCCCTGGTGGCATTGTTTTTTGCCTGCCTGAATGTCGGCAGCATCCAGCTGCCCATGGCGCTGCAGCTGGATTCATCTTTAAGCGGGGTGATCCAGGGCGCCCTGGTGCTGGCTACGCTGGGTGTGCATGCATGGCGACGGCAAAGGGCAGAAGTCAGAGGACAGAAGGCAGAGGACCCGTCTTCGCTCTAGCGAGCTTCGCCGCGGCAAACAGATGGCAGAGGAGTTTAAATTGCGGATTTCGGAATGCGGATTTCGGATTTATTGCATAATGCCAAAAACCTTGCGCCTAATGCCTTGCGCCGTGTGCCGGTGTGTGTACGGGACAAAATTGTTTTATGAAAAAAGCCAAGTAACATGATTGAACTCGATATTACGATATTATTTGCCGGCGTGATTGCCGGCGCCGCGCCGATCGTTCTGGCGGCTCTGGGCGAGACCATTACCGAAAAAGCCGGGCTGATCAACCTTTCGCTGGACGGCTCTATCTTGTTGAGCGCCATGGCGGCCTTTGCAGTTGCCTTTGAAACCCACAGCCTGCTGGCCGGGTTTGCCGCCGGTGCCCTGGTGGGCGCACTGATGGCACTGACCGTGGCGGTTTTCAGCATTTACCTGGGCCAGAACCAGGTGGCCGTCGGGTTTGTGTTAACCCTGATGGGCCGCGATCTGGCCTATTTTATCGGAAACCCGTATTCCCGCATCCAGGGGCCGCAGGTCAAGCCGCTGGCTGTTCCGCTGCTGGATAAGATGCTGTTTATCGGCGATGTGTTTTTTCACCATAATCTGCCGGTGTATTTCAGCCTGCTGCTGATTTTGCTGTGCTGGTGGTATGTCTATCACACGCCTTACGGCCTCAAGCTGCGCTCGGTGGGTGAGCACCCCCGGGCCGCTTTCGCCCGCGGAATTAACCCCAAAAGATTGCAGTTATTGTATGCCATCTGCGGCGGCCTGATGGTGGGGTTGGCCGGAGCCACCTTTTCACTGGCCACCAAGCCCGGCTGGGGCCGCCCCCAGGGCGCCGAAGGCACCGGCTGGATTGCGCTGGCGCTGGTTATTTTCGGCGGCTGGAATCCGGTGCGCGCGGCCATCGGGGCCTATCTGTTTTCCTTTTTGCAGGTTCTGGGCATCTATCTGCAGGGATGGTTCCCGTCGGTGCCTGCCCAGGTCTTTCAGGTGGCGCCCTTTCCGCTGATGATTTTTACCCTCCTGATCATGTCTGTTGCCCAGAAAGAATCTGTGCAAATTTGGGCTGAAGGCAAAGCGCACGTCAAAGCCCTGCTGAACATGTTTTCGGGCATGGCGCCTTCGGCCCTGGGCAAGCCTTACCGTCCAGAATGATCTTAGGCTTTCACACCCGCTCCCTCTGGTCGCTCGAGACGCAGAGGGCGCAGAGAACTTTCTTTTTTTGGTTTCTGGTGAGAGGCCAGAAAACAAAAATCCCAGGCTCCCAAAAGGCCATTTGGGATTATCATTAATTTCGTGTAAAAGCCGCTTTATAGTGGCTGTCAAAAAAACGTTCCGATTGCGGGAGGTTTTTTATGTTACAACACTTGTGCCGCCATGCTTTGTACGGAACATTAATTTGACAAGCGGTATAATACGTTAACTAAGCTAAATTTTCAGCAATCTGATAGCATTTGAAATGTGTGATGATTTCAAACTTGACTTACAAAATATCCATGTTAAATTGTAACTATGTTTCAACGATGGATAGAAATGCCTTTTCGTAGAAGTTGTCTGATTATTGGCTCGCGCCGTTCCGGGAAAACGACACTTCTGAAGCATCGTTATCCGGATTGGCCATACGCCACCTTGGACGATTTGGATTATCTTGATTGGGCCAAACGCGATCCAAAGGGCCTAATCAGCCATTTGGGCGATAAGGCAATCATCGATGAAATTCAACGTCTGCCAATGCTCACGATAGCCGTTAAATATGCCGTCGATAACGAAAAAGCCAGGTTTTTAATGACCGGTTCGAGCACCCTCGGTCTGCTGGATGCAGCGGCCGATTCCCTTGCCGGGCGCATAGACATCATATCGCTGCCGACTGCTTGCTGGGGAGAAGAATTGGGAGGTCCCACGCATTCTTTTTTTAGCGATCAAGCCCCCCCACTTCAAATCAAAGAGGCCCTCCGCAGTCTTTCGGGAGCTATGACCTATGGCCAATTTCCCGAAGTGCTTATTCAGAAAAAAGATAGCGACAAACACGAAGTGTTGGTGAATTACCGCAATACCTATTTTACACGGGACCTGATGCAGCTGTCCAACATCGAGAACCTGGATGGTCTATTAGCGGTATTGCAGCATCTGGCGCGATCTATGGGATCGCATCTGGAAGTTTCCAATTTCGCCAGAGAGGCAGGCATCAGCCACCCAACAACAAAAAAATATCTTAATGCCTTGCAGCAAGCTCAGCTGACCTTTAAGCTCTACGGTTACCAGTTCGGTCCCGCGAAACGCTATATCAAGGCTGCAAAAACGTATTTCGCCGACATCGGCATTATCCACAGCCTGAATGCCCGCATCGGCACCGGCCAACTTTTTGAAAATTTCGTTCTGGCGGAATTTGAAAAGCGCAGAAAACTTGGCATGATTAAAACAGATCAGTTCTTCTATTATAAAAGCGCCGGAGGAAACGAAATCGATCTGGTCTTCGAAGTGGATAATACTGTTCATGCCATTGAAATCAAATCGACTAAAAGACCGGCACCCCGGGATTTGCACAATCTGAAAAAGTTCAGCGACAGCCTGAACCGCCCTGTGCGGCGCTATCTTATTTACATGGGAGAAAAATACCGAACAACAGAGGATATCCGGCTGATTCCCGCCGCTGCTTTATTCAGAGGGCAATAAGCCCTAATTAACCTTGGCCGTTAAACACATTCAACCCCGGTAAGAAGTTCCCTTCTAACCCTCTCTTTTTTACAAACCCTGCCGCCTGAGTGAGATACCTCACCCTATAAAATAAAGGGACGTTGTTGATTTGTTGCGCAACTTTGTACAAGCATAATAGTGGTTGCTGCAAACGCTTTGTAAGATTATTCTCGCACGCAAACCTGCGTCGCTGAATACAATCAGCTTATTACTATATTTGTGAAGTATCGCACATGCGACGTTCTGCCTTGGCAGTTTCTGTATTCGTTGAAGCTACGCTGGAAATGGACGACAGCAGGCGTTGGGCGCCAAGGCTCAAAGAATGTGGTGTAACGTGGTTTAAGGTGCTCTGTCCGGATTGAAGGTGTAATTTTTTGGCAATACTCCATCGCTCCATCATTCCATTCAGTTTATTCAATCAAGTTGCGCAACAAATCAACAACGTCCCCTTAGTTGGCCCAATCCAGCCTTCGCAGCCGGTGCTGCTTCGGCGGAGTCGGCAACTCCGGCACTCTACCGGTGTTTTGGCATAGGGCATGGCGTAGGGCGGATCACTCGTTTTTTACTACAATACTTATGCCGCCATCCTTTTTTGCGTTATTCCGAACATTATTATGGCAAGCGGTATAAATAGTTTGACAGAAAACATTTTGCATACTATTTTAGTTAACAAAATGTTACTAATTATAAATTTATTATTTGTTAACAATATGTTACTAACAACAGGTATACACATGAAAAATCCATTTAGTTATACAGGCATTGTAAAAGGTGACGCATTTTGCAACCGGCAGACCGAACAGACGGATTTGCTGAAATTTATCAAAGGATCCCAAAACGTGCTGCTCTATTCTCACCGCCGATATGGTAAAAGCTCGCTCATTTATCAGCTCTTTAAGCGAGTGCAGCGGCAACGACTCCCAATTGATACACTTTATGTCGAGTTATACGGAACGTTGTCTGAAAAGGAATTCGTTTCCGCCATCCTGGCCGGTCTGAATCAAATCGAATCCCGCCTGGAAAAGCTTGTAAACCGGGTCAAAGGCGCCCTCACCTCGGTTAAGCTGGGGATGTCCATAGATCCGGTGACCGGTTCTCCGGGTGTTGCGGTCTCATTTGATACTGGTTACAATGAAACGATCCTTGGCGATGTTCTGGGTTTGCTGGACAGATTTTCAGAAAAGCGCAAACTCATGGTTGTGTTCGATGAATTTCAGGAAATAGCCGGCTACAGGCAGGAGGGATTTGAAAAAAGACTCAGGGCGATCATTCAGCAGCATGGAAACATCAGCTATTTTTTCTGCGGCAGCCAGCGCCACATTCTCACCGAGATCTTTACCGTTCAGAACCGGGCATTTTACAAGTTGGCGCAAAGTTACCCGATAGATAAAATTGAAACCCGATACTATGTTCCCTGGGCCCGGAAGCTCTTCATGAAAAGGGGCAAAAAAATTAAAGCGGAAATCATCGAGGAAATCGTAAACCGGTGCGAAAATCACCCCATGTATGTGCAGCAATTTTTATTTTATTTATGGGAAAATAAAGATACAGCGCTTTCAATGGAGACGGTCGATCGGATAGAGCTAAAGATTCTCCAAAGCAGCCACAATGAATTTTTAAATCTCTGGGAGTCCCTGACCATAAATCAGAAAAAAACACTAAAGCTTATTATATACACCGATGGCAAGGATATGTTTTATGCCAATGCCTTGCAGACCGTTGATCTATATGCTGGCTCGCAGGTGACGCGGTCCCTGGATAAGCTTCTGCGAGACGACATCGTTCTTAAAAACGCTGACTACAAAATCCAGGATGTGATGTTTAAGAAGTGGATCCAGACATTTTTGTGGAAATAATCATTCAACTCAAGAAATTATCTCTGCATGCACCGTGTGAGACTACCCCCTGTGCGCACGTGTACAGCCCAGCGATTAAGGCCTACAGCAAAGCGCATAGGGTATGGGATCTGCCGGCAACCTATATGTAATTTTATCAAGTTGCGCAACTAATCAACAACATTATATATTGAAATTATTTTAGAAAGTACTCCCCCGGATAGCATATACAGAAGAAATTATCGCCTTGAAAAGAGACAACCTCCTGTTAGTATAAAGAAGTCTTTCACCACAAAAAACACTTCACACCAAAGGAGGTTGTCATGGATGCAAATTACGCTACCAGATTAAGCTGGTTTCGTCAATTCAAAGAACACATCAATGCCTCTAAGAGCACGCTGATTGTCGGGGTGGATATTGGCAAGGATAAACACCACGCATTTTTAGGCACCCCGGCGGGCCGCACGATTCATCGTCGGTTGATTTTTTAAAATTCAGTTTTGCGCATTATTATTAATGATAATTCGGGTTTTTTTTTAATAATTTCCAATCCTGTCAGCGGTTGCTTTTTTGTTTATAAATGATAAGGCTATTGCTGTTTTTGGATTTTGTTTTACACCGCTTGTCATAATAATATTCCGAAAATAGGATGGCGGCATAGGTGTAGTAGCAAAAAAACGTCACGCAACTGGAACGTTTTTTTGACAACCCCTATAAAAAGCCGGGTATTTTGGGTGAAACAAAAGAATAAGCTTTACAACTTTTATTTACACGACCTATGATTGTGCTTTAATCTGTATAATTGAATAACAGGCATTGCATTGCTACAGCGGACAAGGAGTCAGAAAAATGAACTGGAAAAATTGTAAATGGATTTTGCTGTTGGTTTTCATAATCGTCCCGGGTGCTTTCACCGGTGCCATGGCCTCCGATAATCTGGAGTGGGACGTATATCAGACCCTGAATCTGGAGACATCGCCCATCGATGTGGCTGTTACCTATGATGGTCGTAAGATCTTTATTCTGACGGATCAGGGCGAAATATTGGTCTACTCTTCAGCCAAGAAACCGGATGCGAAGATTAATGTCGGCAAGCACGTGGATCGGATTAAATTGGGTCCCCGCGGCGATACGCTGATTTTAAGCAGCGGCAAGAACAAAACCGTTCAGATGATTACCATTGATTTTATTCAGACTATCAATACCGCCGGCTCTCCTTTCAAGGGGCAAGAAAATGCGCCCGTTGTGATTGCCGTTTTCGATGATTTTCAATGAAAGTACTGTGCCGGGCTGGTGCCCGTACTCGAGCAGGTGCTCGAGAAATATCCGCAAGATGTCAAAGTGGTTTTTAAAAACTTTCCGCTGCAAAATCACAAATTCGCCATGAAGGCCGCCGTAGCGGCTCTGGCGGCTGAAAGCCAGGGCAAATTCTGGGAGTTTCACGACCTGTTGTTCGAAAATTATAACAAAGTCAATGACCAGAAAATTCAGGATATTGCTGTGGCCGTCGGTCTGAACCAAGAAGAATATGAAAAAATGAAAAAAGACCCGGCTACGCAAGGCCGGGTCAGACGGGATCTGTCAGATGGCCGCCGGGCCGGGGTCAGAGGCACGCCCACCGTTTTTATCAACGGCAAGCGACTGAGAGATCGCAGCCTCCAGGGATTTCAGGTTGCCATCGACAAGCAGCTTGAAAAACTCGGTAAAACCGCCACCAAGCCCACCTCCTGACATTGCATACGCAAACTCCGTAAAAAACCTCGCTGAAAATTTTTTTGGCGGGGTTTATTTTTAGGGGCAGGCAGACGCAGGTAAAGCTCACCGGTCGAGGTATGATTTCTCTTTCTGCACTTCAGTTTCAGCTTCCGGCAGTTCAGAGACGGGCTCGCAGGGTTTGCCCTTAATGGCCGTTGAGAGCTGTTCGACCACCGAGAGCCGGTCCCGGATAATCAGGCTATTGGTGGGACGGTAAGCCGTGATGCTGCCGGCAGGTGATAGAAATGGTTCCAGAACTGCCGCCAGTTCCTCGGCGTCGGCATGTTCCAGTTGAATCATGCAGAAGACGATGCGTTCGCCACTAAGGCTATCCCGCCGGGCAAAACCCGGCTGTGTAGAAAACAGGGTCAGGCATAGCCACAGTGCCATTAAAAAGGCTATATATCTCATCATTAAAACCCAATTCTAATATATCTGCTAGTATTTTTTGGCCTGTTTTACGATTGGCGTCAAGCTTTCAATTTTAGATGTCATTCCCCCGGCAAACTCATTCAGATTGGTGAAAAACCAGACTTTCCGGGTGACATCCCCCATTTTTTCCATCAAAGCAGTGCGCACCAATTGTTAGCTAATAAAATTATTGAATAGATTTCATAAGGTTACATTTTTTTTACGAATGGGTTTTCACCTGGCATTTATTTTGAATTTATCTGTAGCGGTTAATTCTCTTATTAACAATTTTAATCGTTAACAGATATAGACAACTACATTTCTATACCTCATGCCACGATTAGCTCGCATAGATGTGGCCGGTGTGCTGCATCATATCATCATCCGCGGGATTAACGACCGCGCGATCTTCAAAAATGACAGCGACCGTGACAATCTGCTCGACAGGCTTGCCGTGCTGCTGCCGGAAACCCACACGGCCTGTTATGCCTGGGCGTTTTTACCCGACCATGCCCATTTTCTGATGCGCAGCGGGCCGGAGGGGATTTCGCGCCTGATGCAGCGATTGCTGACCGGCTATGCCCGAACGTTCAACCGCAGGCACCGGCGAAAAGGGGCACTGTTCCAGAAGCGCTACAAATCCATTGTCTGCCAGGAGGATGTGTATTTCAGGGAGCTGATCCGATACATCCATCTAAACCCCATCCGGAGAAAACTGTTAAAAGATATTGAAGGATTGAATCAATTTACTTACAGCGGGCACGCCACGCTGATGGGCAAACATGCCCGGCCCTGGCAGGATGTCCGCTTTGTGCTGTCCGGGTTTGGCAAAGGTATTTCAGAATCCCGCAAGAATTATCTGGACTACGTTAAGGCCGGGTTTGGCCATCGCAGAAAAACGGAATTGAGCGGCGGCGGTTTGGTTCGCAGCGCCGGTGGATGGGCGGAAGTAAAGAAGCTGCGCGACAACGGAAACAACCATATCAAAGGTGATGAACGCATCCTGGGCGACAGCCATTTTGTCGAAGCGATTTTAGCAAAGACAAATGGAAACTCAAACAACAACCATCACCGCAAACCAAACGGCGCAAATTTTCGTAAAGTCGAGCAGCGGATTGTACAACGATTCGGCATCCAAAGAGATCTGATTTACGCAAAAGGACGCCATCGCGTTCAGGTAGAAGCCAGAAGCCTGTTGTGCTATCTGGCAGTGCGCGATCTGGGTTTAAGCCGCACCGATCTGGCCAAACGGCTTGGAATGACCCAGCCGGCAGTCGGTTATGCTGTTGACCGGGGAAAACAAATCGCCAAAAAGATAGAAAAAACATAGTTGCTGGATTGTCCTGTGTCATCCAGCCGGTTACCTATTCTTCTGCAAACGTCGGCGGGCGCTTATCAAACCAGGGCTGCGCTTCTTCGAGCTGTGCGGCCAGTTGTAATAGTGTGGCGTCTTCTGCGTAGCGACCGATAAACTGCACCCCGCAGGGCAAACCGTCTGCCGTCCAGTGCAGCGGTACCGACATGGCCGGCTGGCCGGTGAAATTGGCCAGCTGGGTGAAGGGGGTTTTTTCGAGGTTTTCCACCGCCAGCTTGTCCGTTACTCCCGAGGCAATCAGCAAGCGGCCCAGACCCAGGGTATTGATTGTTTTCAACAAAGCCACCTCAATGGGCTTAGGCGCCAGCTCGCCGATTTTAACCGGCGGGTAGGCCGTAGTGGGCGTCAGGTATAGATCATAGTCCTCATGAAAACGGCCCATAATTCTGGCCGCCAGTTCCCATTCACGTTTTGCCCGCACGAATTGTCCAGCGCTAAAGCTACGGCCCAGCAAGGCCACTGTCCAGGTAAGGGTTTCCACATCAGATGGACGGGCTTTTCTGCCCAGAAGCAATGTCAGATCGTCTATTACAGCGGCGATCTCACCGGAGTACAGAATAACCAGGCCTTTGGCCAGGGCCTGGCCGTCGACTTCAGGGCGCGCTTCTTCTACGTGGTGGCCCAATTCTTCCAGAAGCCCTGCGGCTTGTTCCACGGCGCGGGAGCATTCCGGGTGCACCTTGGTACCAATGGGCGATTGGGTGTTAAAGGCGATTTTAACTCGTTTTGGACGCTGTTCAATTGTTTTCAGATAAGCCTGTTGTGGCGGCGGGATGACATAGGGCGCGCCGGCATCCGGTCCTTGAGTGGCATCCAGGGCGGCAGCGCTATCCCGCACAGAGCGGCTGATGACATGCTCGACTACAGCACCCTGCCAGGTTCGGCCGTGGAGCGGCCCATTGGGTGTACGGCCCCGGGTTACTTTTAAACCAAACAGGCCGCAACAAGAGGCTGGGATACGTATCGATCCAGCACCGTCACTGGCAGAGGCCAGCGGCACCATTCCACCGGCAACAGCGGCTGCGGATCCACCGCTAGAACCGCCTGGTGTATGGTCCGTGTTCCAGGGATTGCGCGTTGGACCGTGCAATTCAGGCTCTGTGATCCCCAGCAAGCCGAATTCCGGTAAGTTGGTTTTGCCCAGAATCACCAGGCCGGCCTGCTTGTAGCGTTTGACCAGCTCACTGTCGCGGGCCGGAATGTAATTGCGGCAGGCTTTAGATCCCATGGTTTGCGGCACGCCGGCCAGATCGCTTAACAAATCCTTTAACAGAAAAGGCACGCCGCAAAAAGGCCCGTCAGGAAGCGTTTTCTGAACCGCTTTACGGGCCTGATCGAAAAGGGGCGTAATGACGGCATTCAAGGCCGGGTTGACACGTTCAATCCGGACGATGGCTTCCTCGCAGATCTCCGCCGCTGAGAGTTCCTTTTTTTTCACCAGCTGCGCCAGACCGAGCCCGTCATATTCAGCGTACTCTTCAAAGCCTCCCATAGATGCCCCCTTAAAATTGGATTTAAGTGTGTCATAGCCAATGGATAGATGGGGATCAAGAAAAATCGGGTAGCCCGGTGTGCAAATGTTACGCTGCTTGCAAAGATGCTCAGGCTTCTTAAAATTATTTTCTTTGCGGCATGCGGTTTGTGTGAGCCTTATCGATAACGTTTAGTTGAGATAGGAACTGCCCGGGGTGAGTCTTGGTGGCAGTTATCGATTTCCTGGCCGGTAGGTGTTGTTTCCAGGGGCTTTGGCTGTCCGTTTACATTTGTTGCTTTTTCCAACACAATTTCATTGGCGCTTACCCGCACATAAAAAGCCGGGTGCTCTGTCCAGGCACCGGTGTTTAAGTATTGGATACCATTAATAATTTGTTCTTCAGCATAATGGGTGTGGCCGCAAGTTACGGCGTTGAATCCATTTTCTCTGGCGTAATGAACGGCATTTATCATCACGCTTTTACGCAGATAGGCATAGAATCGCTGCCATTTTTTGGCGTACTGGGCGACATGTACCGGCCGAGCGCCCAGTTTAATTCTAAGATCATGCAACAATTTAAAGGTTTTGATAAAAACCCGGCTCTGGGGCATGACGTCGTCAAAAAAATCACCGTGGGTAACAAACAGTCTTTTTTGCAGGGCGTAATGCTGTTTAATCTGTATTTTACTTAAATTATCAGGAACATATCCGTTGTCGTGATTCCCGCGAATCCAGACTACCTTTTGGCGCAATGACATTTGCCCGAAATAGTCCAGTAACTCCCGGTTGGCGGCGACCATTTTCCCATAAGGGTCATCTATGATATCGCCATTCAAAATAAATTCATGGTTTTGGGGAATGTTATCAAGAAACTGCATTAAGTCTTCGCGCAAACAGTAGCGCGAGCCGATGTGCAGATCACTAACAATGATAGCTTTCATATTATCCAATAGTTACAGGTTAAAATCTAATGTGTGTTTGATAGGTTTTGGAGAACTACTTGAATTATTGCCCCAAAATGGCTGCTGCAGATAACAATCTCAATCCTTTTCAATTGCATTATATCAAACATCGGTTAATTTTCGGTAAACTTTAAGATCTAATCAGGCAGGGAAGCTTGGGAGGTCCTGTAAAATTTAAATGGCTTTTAAAAAAGCAGCGGGCAGAGTGCTGATCAAATATAAATATCGTTATAGCACGCCAGTGCCCCAAAAATACAGCCACCAAGCCACCGCAAAATTTATGACGCCAAAATGAGGTCAGCAATGGCGGCATCAATTGCTTTCTATCGATTGAGAATCTGCTCGACCTTTCCTGACAACTCTTCCATGGTAAATGGTTTCTGCATAAAACCATCGCAGCCGCGTTCCAGCAATTCAATGGCCTGCCCATCCACGCTGTATCCGCTCGCCAGCAGGACTTTCACGTCCGGATTTATCCCTTTGATTTTATCATAAACATCTCTGCCACCCATGTCCGGCATAATAATATCCAGAACAACCATTTTAACCTTATTTTTGTTAGCTTCAAAGATTGCGACGGCCTCGCTGCCGCTTTGGGCCTTAAGTGCGGTATAGCCTAATTTTTCAAGCATGTTGGCAGCCACATTCAGTACAAGCTCTTCATCGTCTACGACCAAAAGCGTACCGCTTCCCCGGATAAGCTCTGCTGCTGTATCAGTCAGACCATCAATTGCTTTGAGGGTGGCGGGTAAGAAAATAGTGAAAGTTGTGCCCTGGCCTCTTTCAGAGGTTACCTCGATGTAACCGTCGTGGCTTTTGATAATACCGTAAACAGATGCCAGTCCCAGCCCGGTGCCCCGTCCCATTTCCTTGGTGGTAAAAAAGGGGTCAAAAATGTGCTCCAGTGTATGTTGATCTATCCCGATACCACTGTCGCTGATGGCTAATTGCACATAGTCGCCCGGCTGAGGCTTGTACTGGTTGCTTTTGATATCCAGATGGGTCACATTTTGTGTTTTTAGACGGAGATGGCCGCCGCCGGGCATGGCGTCGGCCGCATTTACATACAGATTTAACAGCACCTGTTCAATTTGCCCCTGATCGGCCTCAGTGGCAAAAAGGTCGTCGGCAAAATCGCGCTGAATCGTAATTTCTTTGCGGGTTCTGCCGAAGGTTTCGGCGCTTTCATTTAAAACCTGGTTTAAATCAATGGCTTTGACATTGAATTTTCCCTTGCGAGCGTATCCCAGCATTTGCCGGGTCAGCTGGGCACCGCTTCTGACCTGTTTTTCAATATTTTTGAGCATACTGAAATACGGATGGGATTTCTTGATTTCACAGAGCATCAGGGACGTGTTTCCCTGAATATTCATCAAAAGATTGTTAAAATCATGGGCGATACCGCCGGCAAGGGTGCCCAGAGCCTCAAAGCGCTGGGCCTGTTGAAACTGAACTTCCAGTTTGCGGCGCTCTTCCTCGGCTTTTTTGCGGTCGGTAATATCGATAATAAAGCCCCTTAAGCCTGCCGGCTTGCCCTCCCTAAAAATAGGTGCCGAATGGACCATTACCGGAAACGTGGAGCCATCTTTCCGCAGAGCCGTATACTCATTGATGCCGGTTTCTTCCCCGGTGATTATTTTTGCAGCATTTTCAGCGGCTCGCTTGCGATCTTTAGGAATCAGCATGTCCAGGTTATTGAGGCCATTTTCTAAATCCGAACGCGTATATCCGAAATAGTTATAGGCGTTGCGATTCACATAGGTCAGATTGCCGGCCAAATTTATTTCAAAAATGGTTTCCGGCATCAGCTCCGCCAGCTCCCGGAAGCGTTCCTCGCTTTCACGCAACGCCATTTCCGCCCGCTTGCGGTCGGTAATGTCTTCGGCGATTCCGGCAATGCGAACAACATTGTCACTGTCATCTTTGATGGCAAATCCTCGGTCTGAAATCCAGCGGACCGAGCCGTCCGGTCGTACGATACGGTATTCTCTAATTTCACCGCCACCGGTATGGGCAATGGCCTGAAAGCTTTCGCCGGCATATTCAGCATCATCCGGGTAGATGCTGGCGGCCCATTCTTCATAGCGATGGTAAAGATCCTCGACCGAACGCCCCCAGATGGTTTCATAGGCGGGGCTGACATAGATCACTTTTTTATTTATCCAATCAAACAACCAGAAAACTTCCCGGATGTTGTCCGCCATTTCGCGGAAACGAATTTCAATTTGGTGGAACTCTTTTTCCGCCTGTTGGCGTCCATTTATTTCCTGATTGAGCTGTTCATATGCCTGGCGATATCGCTTCTCGGATTCCTGCAATGATTGCTGTTGATCGATGAGTTGCAGCTGATATTTTTTCTTCAAGCGTTCGAAAAAGTAGGAAGCCACGATGACCATCAGGAAGGCAATAAAAAATCGTATTTTTAATCCCTGGGCGGGTAGGTCTCCAGGGGCTGAATAAAACGATAATAATAAAAGAATCCCATACAAAGACGAAGTCCAGACAAGGCCCTTGTTTGGGCCAAACGCAAAGAAGATGATGACGGTATAAAGAAATATCCACGGCATGCGGCTGATATGGCCTTCAACACCGATTGTGTAGATGAGAAACAGACCGAATAGCAGGAAAAAGCCGCTGAGAAAAAATTGGTAATATTGCTTTTTTTGGGCTTTAAAATCCGTCTTTTTGCTGATCACGAAAAGACCCAGAAGTATCAAAAGCATAACGGCCAGCACCACAGCGACCAGAGAACGCTCGATGATGAAATCATAGATCAAATAACAACTCAGAACCGGGATGCCGATCAGCATGCAGACCTTGACCATGTATTTCTGGTAAGTCGCTTCTATGGCTTCTGGGAGTTCGGTTTCATCCCGTCTAAATAATGCCATCATTGTGCCAGTCCTTGAGATCGGAAATAATCAACTGGGTGTTATTTTTTGGAAATCGCGGGGTCGTGAAATAATTAATTATACACCTAAAATGGCCAGATGCCAAAATTTAATTTAAACACGACGACCCTATATTCATGTGTGCGTGGGATGCGACATAATCGGGCGGATATTATGGGGCTGGCAGCAGGATTGACAGGCAGCTAAATTGTTTTGCGATGCATGTAAACGCTGGGGGATGGTTATGTGGGCTTGGCCTGAATGAAGTCCCCCCCTGATTGAAACTTCATTCCCGGCGATGTTGAGTCCGCCGACGGTACTCAACGAAGACGGTTGCGGGCCAAACCCACATTGCCGATGCGTGTTGTCCGTTTCATTATTTAAGTGCCAGCTGATTGGAGGACACAACTTCATTAAAACGGGCATTTAAAAAATGATGCACTTTATACGGTTTGGCTTCAACATTTTGGGCTACCATTTCATTGATGAGCTCGGTTTTTGACGTACGGCAAAAAGTCGCTCGCAAGCAGGAAAGCATGGCGGCCCGCCGGATGTTAAGGCTGCTGGAATCCAGCATTGCGGATTTGGCTTCACAGGCGGAAATGTATTGATCCACAATCGCTTCCAGACTGGCGCGGTTGGTTTCATTACCGACAGCCGGCCCTGTCATAATGAGCCCGGCCGTCACAATTGCCACTAAGATCATGGTTGCTTTGATTTTCATAAGGCCCTCCTCGTTCAGGGTTGGTGGTTTGCGGCTTTGCTTGCCGGCTCTGTTTAATGCCTACCTCGTGAGATCTGATGTACCGTGAAAATTGGTTTCCTTTTTTAGTGCTGTAACAGGATGAAAGGTGTTCAGTGATTATTGTGAGACAACGAGAGCATCAGGTTTTTGTAGGCACGCTTGGTTAAATTAGAGATACCGGTAACGATAAACATTGTGAGCGATAGAAAGAGTCCCATTTTACACCTCCATTTTAACCCTTTGTGAAACACCTCCCTGCAGCAAATTGCTCAAACCGTCGATATCCCCTGCACGTTTGTTCTGCAGATTTGATGCCATCGCTCACCGCGAACAGCACCATTTATTAATATCTATTTAAATTATTGTATTGTTTATATATTTTAAAATTTGTCCGATTTGTAACCGCAGGTGCAGATGTAATTTTAAACTTTATCTGTAAAGTAAGTTGATATTTTATGCATTTAGGTGTAAAGTTTCTTGACACCTTCTGGCTGTCGTGATCTGGCGTTTCAACTCTTCATTTTTCTTGAGGAACGATAACAATGGCTGAAAGTAAACCTGACATTCTGCTGAATACCTCGGATCTTGATCTGTTGAATGAGGTTTCAACCGCTGTTCATTCCATCCATGATCTGGATGAGATGCTGCGAAATGTACTGGCAAAGATTAAGGATGTTTTTGGTATTGATGGGGCTTCAATTGCGCTGCATGATCCTCAGCGCAAAGAATTGTATTTTATCCAAACCATCGAAGAGCTCGCAGACGGCGACCCGCAGAAGATGGCTGAAATGCGCTTTCCGGATGACTATGGTGTGGCCGGCTGGGTATTAAAAGAGCAACAGTCGGTCTTAATTCCAGATGTTACTAAAGACAGCCGCTTTACCAAAAAGCTCGATCTTCAGCAAAACCTTGATACACGCTCTATGATTTGCGTGCCCCTAAAGACGCGTAAACGGGTGATGGGCGTCTTGTACGCCATCAACAAACTTGCTGCTGAGTTTAGTCAGAAGGATTTGCGCCTGTTGGAAGTGTTATCGGTCATCATTGCGGTTTCTATTGAAAACGCGCGGCTCTATGGCGAGGTTCGGCAATACGCCAGCTCTCTTGAAAAGGAAAATTATCGCTTGAAAACCGAATGCCAGGCCCGGTTTAATGTCCAGGGAATCATTGGATGCAGTGCTGCAATGCAACGCGTTTTTGCCCTCTTGGATAAGGTCATCGACACCGATACGGCCGTTCTGATCCAGGGTGAGACCGGAACCGGCAAAGAACTTCTGGCAAAGGTCATCCATTATAACGGGCCGCTGAAGAACAAGCCCTTTGTTGCCGAAAACTGCGGCGCGCTGAGTGACAATCTTCTTGAAAGTGAAATTTTCGGTCATGTTAAAGGTGCCTTTACCGGTGCGATTGCCGACAAGAAAGGATTGTTTGAAATGGCAAGCGGGGGCACGGTCTTTCTGGATGAAATATCCGACATGCCCTTTTCGATGCAAACCAAACTGCTGCGGGTATTACAGGAAAACCAGATTCGGCCGGTGGGCGGCAGCCGATACCGGCAAGTGAATTTCCGCCTGATTTCGTCCTCCAACCGCGATCTGCTCGAGCAGGTCGAAGGAGGAAATTTCAGAGAAGATCTTTTTTATCGGATTCAGGTTTTTCCGATTGTGATACCCCCTCTGAGAGAACGCAGGGAAGATATTCCGCTGCTGGCCACCCATTTTTTAGAACAACATGCTGCCCGGCTCGATCGGGCGCTGGCACGCTTAACGCCCGCTGCTCTGGAAGCATTGATGCAATTTGATTGGCCCGGAAATGTGCGTCAGCTTGAAAATGAAATTGAGCGCGCATTAACCCTGGCCGGAGATAACACCGAGATCACACCCGAATATCTATCAGAACGGATCAGGCCGTCGGCCGCTCCCGGTGGCCATCTGGAGGCGGCGCCGGCAACTTTAAAGGAGGCCACTGCCAAGGTGGAGCGCCAGATGGTACTGGAAGCGCTGCGCCAATCAGGCGGCAATCGATCCCAGGCCGCACGAGAGCTGGGTTTAACCCGTCAGGGACTGCTCAATAAGATCGCGCGCTATGAGATCGAGCTGTAGGCAAAACAAAAATTGATTCCCATAATGGCAAACCACCTTCATCAGTGACTTGCAAAATGGCATAGAACATTTTGCATGGCGCAAAGCATTGAAATTTTGTATTTATCCGTCTTCGAGCAAAACCCTTCATTCTATAGGCGTTGCCCTTTGTTTCTTCATGGAGGAGCATGTATTTCAAGATTCCGCTGAGGACCAGACCTGTGTCAAACTAATTTGCGGAAAGTGCTTGCCGCACCGTACTCGCCAGATCCTGCATCACCAGCGGTTTCATCAGAAATGCTTCTATGCCCTTTTCAGAGGCATGCTTGTGGGTAAATTTTTCACTGTATCCGGTGCACAAAACGATGGGAATATCAGGACGAATTCCAATCAGTTTATCGGAAAGCCGATCACCGGTCATGTTGGGCATCACGATATCGGTGATCACCAGGTCGAATCGACTGGGATCCGCTTTGAAGAGGTTCAGGGCTTCGATGCTGCTGGTGCGGGTATCGACTTTATAGCCCAACCGTTCGAGCATCTGCTTTCCGATTTCCACCAGGGGTTGCTCATCATCCACAAACAGAATGCGTTCATATCCCATCGGTAACGGTTTTGGAATCTCTTCTTCATCTGCCAATTCGCGTTTGATGGTAGGCAGATACACATGAAACGTTGAGCCCTTACCGACCTCACTGTCAACGGTGATAGCGCCGTTTAAAGATTTGATGATACCCTGCACCACCGCCAATCCCAGGCCCGTTCCTTCGCCCTTTTCTTTGGTGGTAAAATAGGGATTAAATATTTGGGGAAGCGCTTCAGGCGCAATACCGTCCCCGGTATCTCTGACACTGAGTTTCAAAAATGGACCCGGATATAGATCCGGGATTTTGGCGGCGGCATTCCTTTCCAGATCGACGTTGGCCAGTCTGATCTCCAGCTCGCCGTCTTTTTCATCGATAGCATGGGCGGCATTGGTGCACAGGTTCATCAGCACCTGGTGAATTTGAGTCGGGTCTGCTTCGATAATACCGGTATTTTTTTCTATTTTTTGCTGGATCGATATGGTGGCCGGCAAAGAGGCCCGCAGCATCTTCAGGGCCTCTTTTACGATATGGGCCACCTGAATGGGCTTGCGCTCCTGTTTGTTCTGGCGGCTGAAAGCCAGAATCTGCTTGACCATATCCCGGGCGTGCTTGCTGGCGCTAAAAATTTCTTTCAAATTTTGGCGGACTTCTGAATCCACCTGGGCGTTCATCAGGATCAATTCGGTGTAACCGATGATAACTGAAAGAATATTGTTAAAATCGTGGGCGATCCCGCCGGCCAGCGTGCCGATGGCTTCCATTTTTTGAGCCTGCTGTAGTTGATATTCTAGATTTTTCTTTTCTTCCTGGGCCTGCTTTTGCTCGCTGATGTCATGCGCCACAACTAAAACCTTTGTAGGTCTTCCCTTTTCATCCTCCAAAAATTTTGAATTCAGCATGGCCCAGAGTTCATGGCCGTGTTTCGTTTTTATTTTATATTCGATTGATAGGGGAACTTTTTCACCTTTTTGGATTCTGTCGAATCGCTCAAGTGATTTTTTCTGGCTCTCTTCAGTTAGAATATCAAACGCGTTCATGGTCAGCAGCTCATGCCGGGTATAGCCGGTATACTCACACATGACATCATTGACGCTGATAAATTTTCCATTGGTTAAATCAATTTCGTAAATGCCGCTGGGTGCATGGTTTAACAACTGACGGTATCTGGCCTCACTTTCCCGCAGTGCCCTCTCAGATTGTTTGCGCTGAGTCATATCGCGAACAATACCCCGAAATCCGATGGGTTTCCCAATCGTGTTTTTCATCAATGTCACAGAGGCATCCAGGTGGCCTCTGGTACCATCGACTTTGAATATTTCCCAGTCAAATCCTTTTGCAGGTTCACCGGTTTCGTATACCTGATTAAACGTTTGATACACTTTTTGGGCATTTTCGGAACTCATATATTCCCGATAGTTCATGCCTGCCATAGCCGCAGGGGAATACCCTAAGAGGCGACTCAAAGAACCATTGAAAAAGGTGAAACTGCCCCTAAGGTCGACTTCGTAGTATCCGTCCTCGATATTATCCAGAATGGAACGATATTTTTCTTTGCTTTCTGTGAGTGCGGTTTCAGAGTCGGCCATTTTAATCAAGACCCGCACAACCGAATAGGATACAAAAGGAGCGATGATTCCCGGAAATAGGATGCATTTGATGAGCACTGCCCGATGAAGTTGACCGGAAACCAGTGAAAAAACCAATTCAAGTCCCACGGAACCCAGGATTGAGATCAGCGTGATGACCAGAGCAGTTTTTACCGCTCCCAATCTTAGTATCCATTTCAAAATCATTACGGTTTTCCTGTTAAACTGTTTAATTACAAATGGTTGGTTTGATCCAGGGCCTTATGAGCACCTGTGTGCTATCAAATTTTCAAAAACGATGTTCAATACCGCTGGATGAAATATCGGGGTAGTTGATAACAACGGTCTGATAAAATTATCATAAACTCTATTGTTAGTATCGGTCAGCCGGCGTAATTCTTTACAAGTTGGTTGATAATATGCTGCCGGTGGGAAAAAGCCGTGAAAATGGTGTGATGGGGTTGCGCAGAAGTACTGTTGGTAACGTAAATTCAGTTACTTGTGAACAAAATTAAAGATGAGTTTTTGCGGCTTATGTTTTGCTAAAACAACTCGGGGTCGGATAAGTAGATCGAGCGATCATCCCCCGACAAACTTGGCTTCCACCCAGCCGGTGCTGTAATAGTCTTCCGGCAGATAGGTCAGCTTATCACCGTTGAGTTGTTTCATGAATACCTGATTAAATTGCATGAAAAATGTTGGTTGGCTCCCATCTTTTGGAATGGCGACCAGATCCGGCGGTTGCAGAAACGGGGTGGTTTTAAAAGTGCCCTTCTTCCATGTATAAGACCGTTGTTTGGGCAAACGCGAATAGCCATTTTGTTTTCCGCCGGACTCGACTCCGGATAGCACGGTAAAATAATACCCCTTGTATGGTTTTAGCCTGTACCCAAAGCGTTTCTGTCCGGCCGGATCGGAATGGGCTACCTGCTTATCGATAAGGGCCATGGGTTTTTTCTGTTTACGGCCAAACAGATAAAACATTCCGGCTAGATCATCGCCGTACTTTGAGCGATCCTTGCGCCGCGCGCTGGCAATTTGCTTGAGCGTTTTGACAATGTCCCGGTGGTTTACGATGTCCTGTTTAAATTTTGTGTAGCGGGCTTCATCCACCGTACGTTGGCGAACATCGAAGTCAATCGATTTATTAATTTTTTCAGTGGCCACATCGACGACAAACCGGGCGGGCACTCCCCAGAAATACAATTTTTTACGGCTTCCGTTTATACCGGTATACCCGTCCTTGCGTAAGCGCAATCCCTGGGCATCAAATGCCATCGATTGGATCACATCTGCGTTGCCGGCATCCAGGGTGATTTCATTCTGATTGAAAATAACTTTGATCGGTTGTCCTGATGGCAGTTTTTGATGGCAGTTTTTGCCGTCGGCCTGCTTTTTAAAGGTCACTTGCTCAATGGCCGATACCAGCTCCATTTTCACTTTGCCAAAAGCGGCATGGGCGTTTTTGAGCTCACCATTTGAAAGCCCGTAACTGAAACCGGCAGGGCTATGGAAGGCGTTACCGGATAAATAGACGGGCTTACGCTCGCCAAAAAAATGAACCTCCCAGCGAATATCGCCGCTAAAGGGTCCTCGCGGCAGGCTAACTCGCAGGCTGTCGGTCCACATCATACCGCCGGCTTCTTGCCATTCGACATTCAGGGTGTTGAGTTCTTTTTCAGTGTAGCTGGCAAAGCTTTGCATCGGTCGATGATCGTAGCGCAGCCTGGCCGGCGTCTCCGGCTTATGGGACAGAACCAGCTCCTTGCCATGGTTTAGATCGGCCACGACGTCAAAAGCGTGCTCAAAGATTTCTTCAACCACCACAACCTGGAGCCGGTAGATTTCGCCTTGAAACCGGCTGGACGCTGATGAAGCGCCGCTCATCGATTCCTTGGAAGCCAGTGATCGACCGGTACTGTCGATTGCAAAAAGCCGAGCCGACGCGCCGCCCCGAAAGGTGACTTTAGCGATGTCCTTTTCCAGCCGGTGCAGCTTCACTGAAACCGCGTCGGTTTTCCGGACCGCACCGGCCTTGTCATCGGTCGCGACAAATTCGAATATTTTCAATCGGGCCGGCAATGCAATGTTAAACTTAATTTTGGCAGATCCCAGTGTTTTGGCCGGCGTGTCCTTTTTGACATTGATTTCGATAAAGCCGGGTGAAGCACTGCCCGGGTGTATGATGTGCTGGAAGGTCTTTTCTGCCACCCGGCGGATATCGGCACCATCTGTTGATAGGACTTCGCTGACTTCGTATTTTAACTTGGCTAAAGACGCATTCGGAATTGCCAGGGTGTCGAAATCCAGCGTCATACGGGGCTCTTCACCAAAACTCCAGTAATTGCCTGGAAATAAATTCTGCTCGACTGCTGCGGGGATGGTTTTTTTCAGGATTTCGATGTTGACCACCGGTAAGATGCGCGGCGTATCGATATACTGGGCGGCAACCTGGCCCTCTGAGGGGGATAATTCCATACCCGCAGCCAATATCTGACCAATGGTCGCCTCCGACAAGGCGGCAAAGAGGGCCTCGTCATGTGTTTGGTCCCAGCTGAGGCCAATCATCAGGCGGTTGTTTTTATGAGCCAGGGTGTGTTTATAGCGCGGATCATTAAAAATCTCGATTAGCTTCAAAACGGTGCCATCAACATCCAGATCATCCGGGTTTCCGGCCTTTAACTGCCGGTATATTTGCTTTCCATCGACCCCTTTACGAAATTGTTGGGCATAGCTGAACATGCGTCCGTTGGTCTCATCCAGGCGAAACGCGATTGCCAGGGAATCGACGCCTTTCAGGGAATCGGATACTTGGTTAACAATGCCGCCTCCCATAGCAATCATCATGGCGGCCTGGTGGCTTTGTTTGACCGCCGGGTTGTTTTGAATTTTTTTCTGCCATTTCGCATCCAAATTTTCAGGGATTTGAATCGACAAAGTCGCCAGATCCCCGGGTTGAGCAATGGCAGCCATCATCTGCGCCACCTGTGTTTTGTGCAACGTTTGCGGCCCCTCGGCAAATCTTTTGATTAAATCTGCGGGTGCCAAAATTGCCTGATTATCGATAAACTGAACCCGGTACAGATCGACCGGGAAGCTATTTTGTTTGTCAGCCGGAATAGCGTCTTTTTTGATGCGATAAAATCCATCCGGATGGGACTCCAGTATTTGCACATAATTAATCGGAGATGTCAGCAGTGTTTTAAGATTGTTGCCATCTTCTCCCCTTGCGAAAATAACCGGCAAAACGGTGTGTTGCGAATGCCCATAGAAATAAAGCTCAACATCTGTCAGGCCAAGCGATTTGATAATCGTGGTCGTCATTTTGTAGCGGATGTTTTTTTTGTCCGCCGCCGTGTTTTGATCGACTGCCGCCAGCAATAAGGGCACATTGAGTTTAGCCGCTAAAAACGGTTCGGCAGCGACCCAGCTGCCGGTAGCAACGTTGGTTTCTAAACCAGGCTTTTGTTTTTGCATGGCTGGTTTTTTTGCAAAGATGCTGCCCAATCCGGTGTTACCGTCACTCAACTTGGACCATTGGGTAATCGCAAAATACCCGCCCAGCACCAATAGAAGAATAGCGGCCGCCGCTAACAGCGGTCTTCGCTTTTGCCAGATGGGATTCACGCGCTGGCCGGCATCGGCAACTACCGGGGCATCTGCATGATCAAACGGGGCTTGCGGGTTTTTGTTTGGCTGCGGTTGAGCCACCGGCGTTTCATTTATAAGGGCCGGGATGTCTGTTTGAGTCGCTTGCAGTGACATGGGGCGGCCGCAGGCTTTGCATTTGGTGGTTTTGACACCCGCTGGAATCTTGGCGGCATTGATGCCGTATTTTTTGCCGCAATACAGGCAGACAATCGCTAAGGTTCCGGCGTTTTGCAGCTCTGAACTCGGCGTAGCTGCAGTGGCTTCGGCTTTTAAAGAAATGTTGTGACCGCAGGATTTACAACGCGTGCTGGTGACACCCGGGGGGATGGCACTGGATTTGATCTTAAACTGCTTGTTGCAATATTGACAGTTGATGTGCACAACGTCAGATGGCCCACTTGGCACTGTTTTGGAAGCGCTTTGCGGTTGTGCCTGAGTTTTTTCGGGGCGAAGTGGAACCGAACCCCCGCAGACTTTACAGCGGGTGGCGTTGACATTAGGAGGTATCTTGCTTGAATCAACAGAATAGACTTTTTTGCAATTCGAACAGCTGATTTGCATGATTAAGTTCCTGATTTATGGGCTTGGATGCTTCGGGTATTCAGAAAATTTGTGTTGCTGAATTTAGCAGGGCGTAAAGATAACCCGTTAGCCGGTAGATCCGATTGCCCGCTGGTTGGGAAGAAGGTTTTTGTTAGTTAGGGTTAGCGGTTAACCGGCTAACGGGCCAACGGGCAATAGAAACATTTAAAAGGCAACTGATATAATTATCGCATATAAATTGAGTCTTCGCAAATTTTTCGACCTCATAAATAACAATTCGTATGGAATCGGACCTAGGATGTTTTTGAGGTGAGTATTTTAAGATACGCCTCCCACTCCATGGGCAGGAGTTGTTTTTTGGCGTTATTGCAGCTTTTGCAACAGGGGACCACATTGCCGCGGGTGCTTTTGCCGCCGCGCGCAATCGGTACGATATGATCCATGGTCAGCGCCTTGGGCGGTGTTTCGCGTTTGCAGTAATAGCATTGGCCTTTGGCCACCTGGCGCTTCCACCATTGGGATTGTCGCAACTCCCTGGCTTTGTGGCGTTCGCGTGACAGATCCGATGCTTCAAGATCGTAGGCAAAGGGTTTCAGAGGTTTTTTCTTTTTCATGTTTTTCCTACTCGCTTCGCAAAAAGTCTAAACGGCATTCTAATAACGGGAGTGTTTAGTATTTTGTGTTTAGCGTCTCAAGAACCGAATATACCTTTCATATATTTAAAGTTAATTACCAAACACCAAACACGAAACACCAAATACCTGATGAAATGACCTTTTCTAATTTCACACATCCTGTTCGCCTAATGTATTCCCTATCCAATTTTTAATTTCCTGCTTTAATATTTCATAATAGGCGTCGGAGCCGCCCAGGCCCCGGCGCCCGAAAAAATAGTTTATTTCAAGCATCAGGGGTTTGATGTGTTCCTCAATTGGGGCAAAGATAACATCGAAGCCGGCCAGATTGATGCCGGTTTTGTTGCACAGATTTTTTACAAATACCTTTGCGACATTTTGCCGTTCAGGTGCCAAAGCGTCATCAATGCGTGCGCCCCGCGATACATTAGACTTAAAAGAGTCCGCATTTTTCTGAATCCGCCAGTATGAAATCAAGGTCTGTCCGATGATGACCACCCGCAGGCTTCTGCCCAGCGTGGGCACGTATTCCTGCAATAAAAAGCCCTTTTGACCCGAGCGTTCAAATTCAGCTGCTTTTTGTAATATTTTTTTAAGATCGTCTCGGGAATTTATAAAAAAAACGGTCTCACCTTCACCCCCCCAATCAAATTTAAAAACACACGGTAGTTCAAAAGCAATATCTTTTGGGTCGTCACCGTATTGCTGCCTGAAATCCTGCAGCGCAGCATATGATTGGGCATGCGGATGTGCGGTGCCGGTTTTTTGAAACAGCTGTATCTGACCGATTTTACCCGAATAATTAAAGCGAGTACTATAATTTGGGAAAACATGCCGGCAGTTGTGAGTGGCCATTTCGTACAGCGATTGGCGGCACCCCTGGGGCAGTACCACCGCTTTGGCTGCTTTTATGGCGGCCAGATCGTCCGCACCGGGGTCGCGCCCGGCGCAGATGATGTTCTGGTCGGCTTCAAATAACGGATGAAAAGATACGATCATAAAAAATTAGCTCGGAGCTTCTAAGCTGAAAGCAAAAACAAATAATTCTGAACATCAAACATTCGCCTTTCAGGACAAAATAACAAGATTTACAATGAAGTCAACAACATCAGTTGATAGGTGCGAGGGGGTGATGTAGACTGCAGTTTTTTCGCCCGGGGTGCGGTTTGTCATTTCGCCAGATGTCTGTAGAACTGTTGATCCAGAAAATGGTCTATTTTATATTGTTTGGGTTCCAGCTGCATGTGAATCATGGCATCGATCAGCACATCTCTTTGAACATCTAAAAATTGTGCCTTTTGATCTTGAACAATGGCATAATTCCGGAGGGTTACCGATCTGGAGGTTTGCAGCATCTCTACGAGCGATTCACACTTTTCGATCTTTTTAACGATGCAACTTTCATAAATTTTGGCCGGGTCTCCCTTATCACCTGCAATTCCGGTTGCGAGTTGACCCCAGACCGTTGCACCCACGGCAACCATTAAGCATATGGTCAATAACTTTGGATACATGTTGCCCCCCTTTCATTTAATGGGTTCACCGAAAAGGCTCCATTTTTGCGGGCTGCAACAATCATGATCAATCCGATGGGAAAGTCAAATTCAGAAATGACAAAACAATTTGAGGATGTACTTCGTGTTTTTTAAATAAAAGTTCGAGAAGCCTCGGTTTGTATAAAAGCAAGATAGATGCCAAAGGATTTCATTGGTGCCAAAGATTCGGGGTCCTATATAAGAAATTAATTTTTATACAAATTTTTATATAAGAAAATAACAATGCCATTGTGTCGGCATTTTGCGGATTTTGAACCTGTCAACCAAGTTTACAGCTAATTAGGGGGACGCCCATTAAATTATCACTTTCTATACACAAAAGTTTGTGCTATATGAATATGCATGCCCCGTAAAGCTCGCATAGATGCTCCTGGTGCATTGCATCATATCATCGTTCGCGGAATCGAAAAGCGCAATATTTTTAAAGATAATACCGATCGGAAACGCTTTGTAAAACGCCTGGGTGATATATTAAGCGAAAGCCAAACCCCCTGTTACGCCTGGGCCCTGATCCCCAATCATTTCCATCTGCTTTTAAAAACCGGTCTCACCCCGATTGCCACCCTCATGAGAAGACTGCTGACCGGCCATGCCGTGAATTTTAACCGCCGGCACAATCGATCCGGGCACCTTTTTCAAAACCGTTATAAGTCGATATTGTGCCAGGAAGATAGTTATTTGCTGGAGTTGGTGCGCTATATACATTTAAATCCCTTACGAGCAAATCAAGTATCTGGCGTAAAAGAATTGGAGCGGTATCCTTTCAGCGGCCATTCTGTGCTAATGGGTCGCTCTCAAAATGACTGGCAGGCAGTGGGTGAAACATTAAAGCTATTTGGTAAAAAGGTGGCGAAGGCCCGCAGGCGATATCGCAAGTTTGTAAAAAAAGGCGTACATCAGGGCCGGCGACCCGAGTTGGTAGGTGGTGGTCTGATCCGAAGTGTTGGCGGGTGGCACGCGTTTAAGGCGCTTGATCGGACAGATGGGCACCAAAAAAGTGATGAGCGGATATTGGGTGATAGTGACTTTGTCGAAGAAGTGCTAAAAAAGGCCGCGGAAAAGCGTGAACGCCACTACCAGCTGGAAGCTGAAGGCTTCACTGTTGATCAAGTAGCCAAAAGGGTGGCTTCAATACTGGACATCAAAAGGCAACACGTATGGAAAAAGGGAAAGCACCCGCAAATTGTAAAAGCGCGCAGCCTGTTATGTTACTGGGCGGTAAGTGAGCTCGGCATGACCACCACTGAGCTTGCCAGGCGAATCGGAATCACCCAATCGGCAATCAGCCAGAGCGTAAAAAGGGGTGAGATCATTGCCATGCATAATGGATTTAAATTAAAAGAATCATAGAAATTTATAATTTAATGGGCGTCCCTTTAAAATCGAATAAAAATTTTGTGATGCATCGGATATTAGGTTCTTTGAGGGGTTGGGCTATCATGATTTAAGCTGAATCTGCGCTCTGCCCATCTTTTTCTTGCTGTTTTGCGTCTGCGGTCTATGCCTTTCCTGCGGTCCTTGCCCGATCTGTTTTCCGGAAAATATGTTCTAAATGTATACTTGCGCCGATCTGCTCCCGAGCGAGTTCCGCCATTGTCTTTCAGCGTGCTTCTTTTTTTGCCCAGAGTTATGGATTCTCTGTCAAAAGTGGCCAAAATGCCCTTCAACCTGTTTCGGAATGTTTTGATATACTTTTTTTCATGTTTTGCGAAAACGTAACCACAATATTGGCAGCTATATAATTCTTTCTGAGGCAAATTGCATCGCGGGCATTTTTTTAATTTTGTAGGTTTCATTTTAAAGAAGCTGTAAGAATTTTTCTTATCAAGGCCATTACCGTGCTAATGGAACACAGGGCTTTATGATTTTTTCGCTCTATCGCTGGTGTGCTGGTATGTTGGGCAGGCGTTATTCAGAAGAAGATAGACTGCCCAGGGCAGCTTAAACAAGACTTTTTTGCTTGCGCACTCAGATTAGAAGCACCTGCGAAAGCATTCTGCGCCACTGGGGTATCTGTCACTCCTCTATCAGCGCGATAATAGAACGACAGCAGTTATTACAAAAGACAACATGATCAGAATAAAAACTTTTTTTAGAGCCTCAAGTATCCCTTTATCATCCTGAGCTGCTTCTTTTGGCAATGCGTAGCGGTAATATCTGAAGCTTTTCATGTCCCCTCCATGCTCAAAAGGGTTAATGTTATATACTCCAAATTCACCTCAAAAACTGTGAGAACATCCTCGTGCGTTCATTTTACAACAAAATTGAACGATAATATAAGAATTAAATAGAAGAAAATAAAATAATTGTCAAACAAAAAACTAAAAAAATATATAATAAAAATATATAGTTATAAAGTCATGAGGTTTTGTTTCTTTCCACAGATAAAGAAATTCAATTGAAAATACTTAATCCTGAGTTCAGGTGATATTATAGCGCAGCCAAACGCAGCCTTATGTCTGTCCGAAAGTTTCCTTTCAATTGCATTTTTACCATCCCTCATTCGCCAAAGGTAATACGGTTAAGCCACTTCCAAAGAAAAGGGTTTGTACCCAGATAAAACTAGAAACTTATAATATAATGGGCGTCCCTCTAATTGAAGGCATTTTTTTTGCGGTAAGCCGATAGATATGCGATCATAACTGTAGGATGTTTTAATGGGGTGCAGAAAAAACGGTGAAGAAATATGAAAAAACCCAGTTTCAAAAGAATTGTTTTGATCATCTGGCTGATGCTTATTTTACCGGTTTTTGCCACCTGGATTCTGATTGCCCAACCCGGCATTACAAAAAACAGCCCTTCCAAACTGACCCTGGATAGCGCCCGATTGAAAGCGCATGTGGTCAAATTATCAGAAGGTTATGTCCCGAGGAGTTATAAAAACACCGCTAATCTTGACCGCTGTGCCGAATATATCCGGGCGCATTTCCAGAAGGCCGGCGCCGATACCGCCACGCAGGAATTTACAGTTCGGGGAAAAAGGTATCAAAATGTTAAAGTAAAATGCATGATTGCACTGGAAATGATCGGGTATTTTAGCAGCGAACCCGGCAGCCAGTTGTACCCCATTCCGGTGCTGAAGATATTCTATCCGGGCAAAGGGAACTCCATTGCCGTTATCGGGCGCCTGGATCAAAGAAAAATCGTCAGAAAAATCAAGCGACTCATGCAAGGCGCCACCGACCTGCCGGTCTATTCGGTTAATGCACCTTTACTTGTTACCGGCATCGATTATTCCGACCACAGAAGCTATTGGCAGCACGGTAATGATGCGGTGATGATCACAGACACGGCTTTTTACCGAAACCTGGAATACCACACCCCCAATGATACGGCCGAAAGACTGAACTACGAATTGATGGCCAAAACAGTCATTCAGGTCTTTGAAGCCGTCAAGGGGTTGGCCGAAGAAGAATTACCAGATGCCCGGAATTAAGCGGTATTCAACCTGTTGCATGTATTCCCGGTAACCGTCTAAATCCCTTTCCAGTACTTTTTCCTCATTGAATATTCTGGGCACCAAAACAAAGATCATCAGCACCGCAGGAATTAAGGCCCAATAGGAGCCCAGTGCCAGGGGGGTAACGAGAAACATCAATGCGACGCCCAGATACATTGGGTGTCGAACGACTGCGTACGGACCGCTGCTGATGACTTTCTGATCCTTTTCCACCTCGATGACGCGCGAGGCATAGCTGTTTTCTTTTAAGACCAGAAAAACAAAACCATAACCCAGCAACACCATCACATCGGCCATGATAACCAAGATGACAGGCACACGCGACCATCCAAATCGCTGGTCAAAGCCCGGCAGCAAAAAGGTGAAAATAAAGCACACCGACATGATACCGATAATCCATTTTTGCTCCGTTTCCTTTTCTTTCGACCGCATTCGCCGTTCCAGAAGTTCGGGATCGTTTTTGAGAAAGTAAATTAGAAAAGCAAGCATGGAAACAAGGATGAGGGCCAGATATACCCATGCTTGCCAGAAAGCGAAACTTCTGGCCGGCAGGAAGAAAATCGCTAACATAACAATCATAAATAGGAGCATCCGTATGAAAACCATTATAATCAATTTGCCCCGCGGCAGGTGATTGTCGCTCATTGCGTCCCCTTTACATTGAGAATATTCAATTGTCATGCAGCAGCGTGACAGCGAAGAATATCACAGCCTCTCCAAATTTTAAAACAAAAAGCAGCAGGTCTTAAAATGCTGCCAGCAGATTGGCTGACGAGCTTCTTTTTTTTCTTAATTTTTTTAAGAATGTCTTTCATAAAACCGATAATATCTTTGGGCACTTTTCTAAAGAGATCTCGATAAGGAAAAATCGGATTTTGCCTTAAGAGCCCAACCCAGAAAAGTAAATGTTATGGAAGATAAAGAAAAACCAAAATCAAAAGCCGGTACCATTATCGGAATCGGGTTCATGGCATTCGTCCTGTTCTTTCTGGCGTCTATGTGGATACCGGGCCTAACTGGATACCGGTCCAAACAATTCTGTCAAAATGCCAGATCGGATGCCAACAACATTATGGCAGCCATAGCCGACTATTTTTCTGTTGCAGAACACACTGATATTGCACGAAGCGATATCGAGAAGCTGGTGGCCATCGACAATCCCTGGACGTTTATTCGCAAAGGCGATGAAATTTATATTAGTGTAACTGACGCCAAGAAGAACTGCCCGGTTGAGTATCAACATAGCCTTCCGGAATGGGACAGATGGGTGTATACAAAGGTTATGCCATATACCGACCCGGCCGATAGGTGATGTGGCACAACGGACAGGCGATACACAAGGATAAAATTAAATTTAAAACCGATTTTCTTGCGAGATGAATTTCCCAATAAAAGCAGGATTTACCGGCCCTGATTCCCTCTTGTTACCGCTCCTATGGGCGCTAGATTAACGATGCGGCCGTTTTCAGCCACATCCACTGCCGCGGCCCGAATGGCTGAATACCAGACGCCGACTTCGCGGCCTGTGCTGTCGATAATCGTGAATCCCCAGGGTTGTACGCTATTGCCCATGCCCTGAAGTGACACGCGATCAATCAAGGTTCGGAAATCCTTTGATTGCGTATCAATTTCAACCCACAGCGGTGAATCCAGCACAAAATCTTTATGTATACCAGCGACCACAAGAGGTCGGCTATGGGAGCCTCTGTAATAATAGGTGTGGTTCGGCAGGACCCGGTGGTTTTGAAAAGCCCGGGCAACGTCAGGATTTGAGGTCAGTCTGCCATAATTTGAAGCGACACATCCTAAAAGGGCTGCCAGAAGTAACACCCATAAACTGAGCGTCTGCCACAATTTGCCTCGACTCGTTTTTAATACGGTCATAACCAATACTTTTCTTGATACAGGGTTGATATTTGTAATTGAAGGATATGAAAACATCATCATGGTAAATGATTTCGTCAAGTCAATCTTAAGAGCTACTAATAAAAAAGGGTCCTGCCTGACATCCATCGGAATTTCAAGCAAGACCCTTTTACGTTTTTACAGATAAGAACAGCCAAGTCATTCAGGCTTTTTATTAATTCATCAATCCTTTTTCAGCTGCTAAATGTGCAATTTCCTCAACAGACATGCAATTGAGTTTTTCAACCGGTACACCCAGTTCGGCGGCGGCAGCCTGCTTTAATTCATCGGCTTCCGGTGTGTTTAAAAAATCGACCGCATCGCTCTTTGAAGCATTCGATTTGTTTTCAGTATCTGGTGATTTAGCCTTCGCTGCGGCGCCGCTGTGTTTTTTCGAATACCAAAGCAATACGTTTAACGCCACCACCACAATGCCCAGTATGAGTAAAAAAAGTTTCATTTTATGATTCCTCAAGTAACTTATTGGCATTTACCGAGAATACTTTAGAATTGCAAAAAGCGACCAAACAACAGTGCCAGGCGAGAGAATGCGCATACGTTGTTTTTTTTCACACTGGAGCTCAGCGAAGGAATCCGGTAAGGGACTTTATTTAATCGCTTATTTATGTTATAATATTGGTTAGTTTGTGAGAGTCTTGATTAGATGTACATCCTTAAAAAAGGGGGGCAGTTTACAGTCGGTGCCCCCTTTTTTTCAGGCCGTCGCAAACCGATATGCTTTCAGAAGGGTTGACACCTTGAACAATTTGGCTTTCATCGGCTTCAGCTTAATCGGATTTGTGATCATTTTTCTTTTGTTCCGGGTTCTGCCCCGGCTAAGAGCAAAAAAAAGTGATCGTTCAAGTGCGCAACATACCTCCCGTTCGACCCACCAACAGACGACCGGCCCGAAAAAAGTCTACAAGATATAGTGCGGATTACTTCAGGCTAAAATGTCGTCGAGGTCATCGGCGCGCTGTTTGTATTGCAACGGTCAGCCGATCTTCTCGTAAAATATGCCGGCTGAAAAAAAGCCCGCCGATTCAGCTAAACTAGCGCTCCAAGCATTATCAGCACAGCCGATATAAGGAAAATCACCGGGCAGAGTTTGTATGGAAGAAAACCGATTTTAAATCCTGTGCGAAATGAAATCAGGGCCAGCGCAATGAGAACCACAGCTGAACTAACATGCACTGCCAATGAAACTGCGCTGGTAGGTTCAATGGCAGCCACTATTGCATTGATGGAACCCATGAAGATAAGTGCGACACCCTCAACAAGCCATTCCATGGTAATGATTCGCTTATTATCAACGGATATATCCCCAAATCCCGCGACTACCGATTTCGTTGGAAACAGATGGGCGATTCCCCAAAAGGCAATAAATGCCGAACCTGCGTAAAGCATCACCTGGTCAAGCATAGATGACCTCCCCATGTTGCATTAATTTGAAAAAATGAGAACAGCTGAAATCAAATACTAGCGGATAGAATCATCTGTTGCCACCGCCTTTTGCGTGAAGTCAATTTTAACGGTATTCTGTCGCTATTTCATCATCGACGCCGAAAAGGTACGAAATGAGTGCAGCCCGCATCCACATCCCATTGCGCTCCTGTTTCCAGTAAACAGCGCGCGGGTCTTTATCAACCTCGACGTCTATTTCATAGCGGCGCGGCAGCGGGTGCATGATGATGCAGTGGGATTGGATGACTGAGAGATGCTCTTTGGTGAAATGAAATTGCGGGTAAACATCGGTTTCTTCCGCCGGGGCTTCAGCATATTCTTTTTGAATGCGGGTCATGTAGATGGCATCCACATGCTGCATGACACTGGCAAAATCATCCGTTTCGTGAAATTCGATGTTATGTTTATTGAGAAAGCTTTTTATATCGTCTTTCATGCGAAAGACCTCCGGGGCAACAAAATACAGCGTGACATCTTTATAATTTCGCATCAGATAGCTAAGCGAGCGCACCGTGCGGCCGCGTTTTAAATCTCCGACCATGGCAATTTTTTTGCCGTCCATCCCGCCGATATTGCGAAACGAGCGCTCCAGGGTATAGATATCCAGCAGGGCCTGGGTGGGGTGTTGATCGGGTCCTGAACCCCCGTTGATAATGGCTACCGGCAGTTTGTTTTGATTCAGCAGCCAGGCGGTTTTTTCGGCAAATCCGGCCTCAGGATGCCGGATAATAATCAAGTTTACGTAACTGGCAAAGGTGCGGATGGTGTCCTCCTGGGATTCGCCTTTAACCTCCGAGCTGGTGGAAGTGCCGCGAATTTCAGAAATTTTCATCCCCAGGATGTGGCAGGCATTCAGAAAGGATATAAAGGTGCGGGTGGAGGGCTGCACAAAATAAAGCATGGCGCGCTTGTGTGAAAGCAGGCCGCTTAACTTGCGAGCGCCCATTTTGGTCAAGGCCATGCGACGGATCTGGGTAGCCAGCTGGCACATATTATTCAGGAAATCCCTGTCAAACTGCTGTGAAAATAATATATCCAGCATGCGCCCTTTACGAATAAAGAAATCGAGCTTTTCACTTTTTTTGATTTTATAAAAGTCTTCCCAGCCTTTGTAATTTTGGATCGTGACTTCTTTTGGCTCGTCCATCGAGCTTGCCCTTTCAGCCCATTAAGTTAACTTTAACTAAAAGAATAAAAGGTTAAATTAAATCCGTTTATCATAATGTTGCGCTTAACAATAACAGACCTGGCCCGGACTTTACAACCCCTGGATTTATTATTTAAACGGCAAAATGAATTTATTTTATTGCTCCTGGAAGCAATTTTATCTATCACTGAAAACTTGCAACGGATCAAAAGCAACGAACACGGATTATGCAGGTACTGTAACCCCTTTAACCCTATCTGCCGGATCACAGCGTGAAGATCGCAGACAACCAGCAAAATGATCATCCTTTTGTAAAGTCACCCCATAAGACCCTGCTATCCATGTCTTTGCCGGTGCTGTTGTCGCTGGTGGCAGAGCCTATAACGGGTCTGGTGGATACCGCTTTTGTCGCACGCCTGGGCGCTGAATCCCTGGCGGCCCTGGGCGCGGGTACAGTCGCGCTTTCAAGCATTTTCTGGGCCTTTAATTTCTTAGGTATCGGGACGCAGACCGAAGTGGCCCAGGCTTATGGCCGCAAGGAAATCAAAAGGACCGCTGAAATCGGCGGTCTGGCAATTGCCCTGAGCGCTGCCATTGGCGCCCTGATGATACTCGGCGGCCTGCCGCTGGTATCTTATATATCCTCTCTCATGGGCGCCGAGTCCGCAGTCCATGATCTTGCTTCTCAATACATTCAGGTGCGCTTGTTTGGCGCGCCGGCAGTCCTGGTCACCCTGGCGGTCTTTGGTATCCTCAGGGGCTTGCAGGACATGCGCACACCGCTCTGGGTGGCGGTTAGCATCAATCTGTTAAATATTATTTTAGATCCGTTGCTCATCTTTGGTTACGGACCCTTTCCGCGACTGGGCATTTTCGGTGCCGGTCTGGCCAGCGTCTTCAGCCAGTGGCTGGGCGCCGTGTGGGCCACAACGGTGGTTTTGCGCCGACTGGGAATGCCTAAACGCTTTCAGATGAGAGATATTTTAAAACTGTTTCAAATCGGACGCGACCTGTTTATCCGCACGGGTTTGCTGACGGCATTTTTTATATTTAGCACCCGGGCTGCTACCCGCAGCGGTGCGGATGCCGGTGCCGCCCACCAGGCCATACGGCAGGTCTGGGTGTTTACCGCGCTTTTCCTGGATGCCTATGCCATCACCGGGCAAAGCCTGATTGGTTTTTTTATGGGCCCCGGTCGACTGGAGCAGGCGCGCCGTATCGCCCGGCTGGTTTGCGGTTGGAGCGCTGCCACCGGTGCTGTATTAAGTGCGGCCATGTGGCTGGGTCAGGATTTAGTGGTCCGGCTGTTGCTCCCACCGTCGGCGATACCTATTTTCTTTTCGGCCTGGTGGTTGGCAGTGATTACACAACCGATCAATGCCCTGGCCTTTGCCACCGACGGCATTCACTGGGGCACCGGTGATTTTGGCTTCCTGCGCAATATTATGATTTCAGCCACTGCCTTTGGCGGCATTGCGATTTATTTGCTCGATGAAACCGCACCCGGAGCCCTGACCTGGATTTGGTACATCACGGCTGCCTGGATCACCATACGGGCGGTATTTGGGGTGGTGCGGATATGGCCGGGAATCGGTCACACGCCGCTCAAAGAGCGGAATGAAGTTTAAATCTTCTCGCAAAGTCGCCAGGGGTTTTTAATGTATGATTCTTTGCGACTTAGCGGCTTTGCGTGAGTCATATCATAAAAATCAACTGGTTCCGAAATTCCAAGGAGGAATTTGTGCAAAAATATACGGCCTGTTACTGGTCTGAAATTGGTCCTTTTGAAATCGTTGGGACACATAAAGGCCTGTTTACGATCACCTTTAATAAAAACCCATTAGTGACGGATCACAACTTGCCGGCCAGCATGACCGAATGTCTGCGGCAACTGGAAGAATACTTCAAAGGCCAGCGTCAAAAATTCGATGTGCCGCTCGTGCTGGAAGGAACCGATTTTCAAAAAGCCGTCTGGCGACAGCTGCAAAAGATTCCCTTTGGCCAGACCGCCTCCTATGGCGATGTGGCCCGCGCCATTGACCGTCCCAGGGCCTATCGAGCCGTGGGAAATGCCAACAACAAAAACCCGGTGCCCCTGATTATTCCCTGTCATCGCGTGATCGGCAGCGACGGCAAACTGGCCGGATTCGGCGGCGGTATCTGGCGCAAGCAGTGGTTGCTGGATCATGAAAAAAGTCTGCTTTAAGAGCGTGTATTCGAAAATATTCTATTGCCTGGATCAGGGCAGAGTGTTAAACCCAAAAGCAGGAGGGCTCCTGGATTCTGTTTGCGTCACCCGATAAATACTGAATTATTCCAAGCCGAATGATGCTTTGGCTGTACCCGTCCTGCGTCTGATATTTTTGAAAATTATCGGCGGCTCCCGGTCGCAAACCATAAACGCAATTTGCGGGTTACCCATGATTCGACTCACAAATTTGCATAAATCCTACACCATGGGCCGTAATCAGCTGCATGTATTAAAGGGCATTGATTTGCACGTTGCCGAAGGCGAGCTGGTATCGGTGATGGGATCCTCCGGATCCGGAAAATCCACCTTGCTAAATGTCATCGGACTGCTCGACACTTACGATTCAGGTCAATACCAGCTGAACAATCAACCCATTCAAAACATGACCGAATCCCGGGCCGCGCAATTGCGCAACCGATTTTTCGGTTTTGTTTTTCAATCCTTTAATTTAATTCCGTTTAAAAATGCGCAGGAAAACGTGGCGCTGCCGCTTTACTACCAGAAAATGGGCCGCAAAAAGCGCCTGCGGATGGCCATGGAGTATCTGGATAAAATGGGCATACGCGAGTGGGCCGATCATTTGCCGGGAGAATTATCCGGCGGCCAGCAGCAGCGATGTGCCATCGCCCGTGCCATGGTCACCAATCCTAAAGTCATTTTAGCCGACGAGCCCACCGGTGCGCTGGACACCGATACATCTTACGAAATGATGGCATTGATGAAAAACATCAATCAAGAAGGCGTTACCATTATTATTGTTACCCACGAGCATGATATTTCAGACCGCACCGATCGGGTGATCCGGTTAAAAGACGGTGTGATTGAAAATCATCAAAAACCCTGAGTGCTAAAACGATGCTGCATTTTATTGACCGACTCCAGGAGATTTACAGCACCATTCAGAAAAACAAGCTGCGAACGGTGTTAACCGGATTCAGCGTCGCCTGGGGCATTTTCATGCTCGTTTTGCTGCTGGGGTCCGGCACCGGTATCGAAAACGGAGTTAAAAACGAGTTTCGCAATGTGGCCACCAACAGTATCTGGGTTCATCCCGGGCAAACCAGCAAACCGTATAAAGGTCTTCAGCCAGGGCGGCAGATTGAATTTACCAATGCGGACTATGATGAGATCAAAGCCAACCTGGATGGGATTGAGCACCTTACGGCACGCTATTATCTGTGGAATACAAACCAGATCACCTACAAACAAGAATACGGCGCCTTCAATATCATCGCTTTTCATCCGGATCACAAATTTCTGGAAAATACGATTTTAAGACAAGGCCGGCTGATTAATGAATTGGATATCAGGCGGACCCGCAAAGTCGCCACCATCGGAACCCTGGTCAAAGAGCAACTGTTTAAGGATGAGCCCGCCGTTGGCAAATTTATCACCATCAATGGTGTGCCCTTTAAGGTCGTCGGGATTCATTTCGATGACGGCCGTGAAATGCATTTGCGGCTGATTTATCTGCCGGTGTCTACGGCCCAGAAGGTATTTGGCGGCGGCAATAAAATCCATGCGTACATGTTTACGGTCGGCACTGCCAGCGTCGAACAGGGCCAGACCATGGAAAAAGCGGTGCGCACCAAAATGGCCCAGCGGCACAACTTCTCTGCGGATGATCCCAAAGCACTCCGAGTATTTAATACCGTCGAACGTTTTCAGAAATTTGTGAATCTGTTTGGCGGCATTCGTATTTTTATCTGGATAATCGGCATCGGGACGATTGTTGCCGGAATCGTCGGCATCAGCAACATCATGCTCATATCCGTTAAAGAACGAACAAGGGAGATTGGCATTCGCAAAGCGCTGGGTGCGACGCCGGGCTCCATTCTGGGAATGATTTTAACCGAATCGGTGCTGATCACGGCGGTGGCCGGATATATCGGCCTGGTGGCCGGGGTGGCGGTTGTCGAGCTGGCTGCCGCCTATCTTCCCAAGCTGGATTTGTTTCAGCATCCGGAAGTTGACTTCCGGGTTGCCATAGGAGCGCTGGTGTTGCTGGTGATGTCGGGAACGATCGCCGGATTCGTTCCGGCTCGCAGGGCTGCGTCTATACTACCAGTCGAAGCCCTAAGAGATGAGTAAAAACTGGTTTAAAACAGTCATGTCTTGCCCGATAGCATTGTTAAAATCCGCTTCAAAATACTCGCGTACTAGCGTGTACGCTCCACTTTTAAAGCGAATTTCGCCTCGCTCTCGAACAAGATCTAACAATTTTAATCCAGTTTTACCCATTTAACAATTAAGGTTTGGCCGATTCTAAAACGATAAAAAGTTGCGCTCGTTGGGCCAGTTGAGCCGGTATAAAGAGTAATACTAAATGATATTTAGCTACACGGGCCAACGGGCTCAACCGGCAAACGGGCACAAAACATTTTACGTACAGCGGAAAATGAGATGATATTTGATCGCGATAGCTGGCATGAAATATTCAGCACCCTGAAGAAAAACAAACTGCGATCGTTTATGACGGCATTCGGGGTCTTCTGGGGCATTTTCATGCTGATCGTCATGCTGGGCGCCGGAAATGGGCTCCACAACGGCGCCATGAATGAGTTTAACCGCTTGGCCAGCAACAGCGTTTTTGTCTGGACCCGGACAACGACTATTCCTTACAAAGGCTTTCCCCGCGGGCGCAAATTCTATTTTAACAATGACGACATCAAAGCCCTGCGGCAGCAAATCCCTATGATCGAACACATCGCGCCGCGCAATCAACTGGGCGGGCACCGCGGAGTCGCCAATGTAACCCGGGAGCTGAAAGACGGTGCTTTTGCCATTAACGGTGATTACCCGGAAATCATTCACATCAAACTGATGGATATTGCAGCCGGACGATTTCTCAATCACCTGGACTTAAATGAAAAACGCAAAGTTGCGGTCATCGGTTCGCGGGTCGTTGAAGTTTTGTTTGAGCCCGCCGAGGACCCCATCGGGCAGAATATCGAGGTCAAAGGCGTTTATTTTAAGGTCATCGGTGTTTTTAAATCCAAAGGGGAAGGCGATGAGGCTGATGAAGACATGCAGACCGTTTTCATACCGTTTACAACCTTCCAGCAGGTATTTAATTACGGCAACCGTGTCAGCTGGTTTTCGCTGACCTCGACAAAGGGTGTGGCGGCATCTGAGGTCGAGCGCCGGGCCGTGGCCCTGCTGGCCGAACGGCACCAGGTATCGCCTGACGATGCCCCGGCATTTGGCCGCTACAATACCGAAAGAGAATTCAATCAAATGCTAGACCTGTTTAGTGGGATTAATTTTTTAACTTGGTTTGTGGGCATTTTCACCTTAATCGCCGGTGTGATCGGCGTCAGCAATATTATGCTGATTGTGGTTAAAGAACGCACCAAAGAAATCGGTATTAGGCGGGCCATCGGTGCCACCCCCATTGGGATCGTGGGGCAAATCGTGCTCGAATCCATTTTACTGACCACCGTTGCCGGGTATTTTGGCCTGGTAGCGGCGGTGGGTGCGGTTGAATTTGTTGCCAAAGCTTTACAGAAAAGCGGATCGCGGGCTGAATTTTTTAAAAATCCGGAAGTCGACTTGACCATTGCCGTGATCGCACTGGGTATTCTCATCTTATCCGGGGCGCTGGCAGGCTTGATTCCCGGTAAGCGTGCGATTGGGATTAGACCGGTTGAAGCGATTAGAGTAGAACAATAAACGGCGGAAAACAGGACCATGAAAACACTGCTTAAGATTATAGTCGGATTGGTTATTCTGGCGGTTTTTGCCGGAACACTGGCATTTTTGTACAACAAGTCCCGCAAAAAGACCGTTTTTTTTAAAACGGCAACGCCGCTGATGACCACTATCATCAAAAAGGCGGTGGCCACCGGCTCGATTGTGCCCCGCAAGGAAATCGAGATCAAACCCCAGGTCTCCGGAGTGGTTAAAAAAATCCACGTTGAGGCCGGCGACCGGGTCAAAGAGGGTGATTTGCTCGCCAAAGTTGAGATTATTCCCAACCTGGTGAATTTAAATAAAGCCGAATCGCGCCTCAAGATCGCCCGAATCCAACTGGCGGATACCCAAAGATCATGCGACCGCCGCCGCAAACTGTTTAAAAAAGGAATTATTGCCGAGTCTGAATTGCAGCAATATGAAGTGGCCTACGACAGCGCCCGAGAAGAACTGGTCGCCGCCGAAACCAATCTGGAGTTGGTCAAGGAAGGCATTGCCAAAACCATGGGAACGACCACCAATACCCTCATTCGATCCACCATTGATGGCATGGTGCTGGATGTACCGGTGGAAGTCGGCAAATTTGTCATCGAAACCAACAATTTTAATGCGGGCACCACCATTGCCTCGGTGGCTGACATGGGTGAGATGATTTTCGAGGGTCAGGTCGATGAATCCGAAGTGGGCAAAATCAAGCCGGGCATGGATTTGATCCTGACAGTCGGCGCCATTGAACAAGAAGCCTTTGATGCAACACTGGAATATATCTCACCCAAGGGGGTGGAGGAAAAAGGTGCTATTCAATTTGAAGTCAGGGCCAATGTAAAGCTCAAAAAATCACATTTTTTAAGAGCGGGCTACAGCGCCAATGCCGATATTGTGCTGGATCGCAGGGATAATGTACTGGCCATCAATGAAAGCCTGTTGCAGTTTGACGGCGACAGGCCCTTTGTGGAAGTGGCCAGCGGGCGGCAGCAGTTTGAAAAACGCCGCATTCAAACCGGGCTGTCTGACGGCATCAACATCGAGATTATCTCCGGATTAGAAAAAGCCGATAAAATCAAGATCTGGGATAAACCCATAAAAAAATAAACCCACTCCGCAGACATTTATCGTCTTTTCTGCGAGCGTATTATTGGCATTTATTGCCGATTGAAATGACAATATTTGTAATTTTCCCGCCTTTTGATTTTTCTGAAGATCTTTATCCTTTCGTAATCACACAATAAAATTAAAGTTTAGCTTGATGGTATAATTTTTGCTCCTAATTCATGTCAGCTTTGTTTTCGAGGTGAATTATGAATAAAAATAGATTGCTGGGTATCGGTCTGACATTTCTGATAATTGCGTTTATTTTTATTCAACCCGCCTATGTCGGTCCGGGCAGTAAAATTGCCAAGGCCGTCCTGTCCTCATTCTGGGGCCTGCTTTTTTCAATCGTATTTACCTTCACGTGCTTGCCTCTGTCCATATACCAGTATATTATCGGCACACGGCAAGAGCAGCAGCTGCTGAAAAACCTGCGCAATTAAATAAAACAAAAAAATTGTTGACAAAAGATTTATTTGTTTTATAATTCGAAATATGTCGAATAATGAAAAAAAGTTCAAGCGCTACGCCGCCATTTTCAAGGCGCTGTCCAATCCCAACCGCCTGAAAATTTTCTTTAGTCTGGCCACCTGCTGTAAACCGGGCACCATCGGTATATTTGAACCTGACAACACCGCCTGCGTGGGTGATATCGGTAAGGACCTGGATATCGTTCCATCTACGGTTTCGCATCATATCAAAGAGTTACGACTGGCTGGATTAATTAAAACCCAGCGCAAGGGGCAGAACATAGAGTGCTGGGTAGATCCAGAAATACTGGAGGAGCTGAAATATTTTTTTTCGTTTTAGCCGCGAGTGCTATTTTTTTGGGACAAATATTCGATAGTTGTCGAAATACAAAAACATGGAGGGTAATGTAAATGGAAACAAAAAATTCAGACCAAATTCGCCAGGCAGTCAGAAGCCGATACGGTGAAATTGCCAAACAAAAAGGGTCCGGTTGCGGCTGCAGCACTCAATCATCCTGCTGCGGATCGGCCCCGGTATCCATTGAAACCATGTCGCAGGCTTTCGGGTATACCAAAGAGCAGCTGGACAGTGTTCCCGAAGGCGCCAACATGGGACTGGGCTGCGGCAATCCCCAGGCAATAGCTTCATTGAAGGAAGGCGAGACGGTATTGGACCTGGGCAGCGGCGGTGGCTTCGATTGTTTTTTGGCGGCCAAATCGGTGGGGAAATCCGGCCGTATTATTGGTGTGGACATGACGGCCGACATGGTCAGCAAGGCGCGCCAAAATGCCGAAAAACTGGGCGCTGATAATGTTGAGTTCCGGCTGGGTGAGATTGAGCACCTGCCGGTATCCGATGCCAGTGTAGATGTGATTATCTCCAACTGCGTCATCAATCTTTCTCCTGATAAAATGAATGTCTTCCGGGAAGCCTTGCGGGTGCTCAAACCCGGTGGGCGCCTGGCGGTTCTGGATGTGGTGGCCCTGCAAACCCTGCCGCTTGAAATCAAAAACGATATAGCGCTGATATCCGGTTGCGTCGGGGGCACCGCAGAAATCGAAGTTATCAAAACGTTGCTCACCGAAGCCGGCTTTGAAGATATCAAGATACAACCCAAGGCTGAGAGCCGTGACAGTATCCGGGAGTGGTTTCCGGGAAAGAATCTGGAAGAATATGTGGCCTCGGCCACGATTGAGGCAAAAAGACCGCTATAAGTCTCACGCAAACCCGCCCGCCTCGCCTGCCCTCGGCCATGAGCTCAGGGTCGAATGACTCGGGCCGAATGGAGCGGCTCGCGATGGCGGGCGTGGGACGCAAAGTCGCAAAGAAAAGCTAAATAAAAAGGTTTAGGAGAATAGAAATTGAATACAATAAAAGTGTCTCCGGAAATTATGTTGCCGGAAGGAGATGAGTGGATAGCGCGTGTCAGGGAAAAAGCCTTTGAAAATATGAAACGCTATGACGGCTGTGCGCAGGTGATTGTAGATGCCTTCATGCAGGAATGGGGCATACACGATCCCCTGGTAACGCGATCCGCCACCGCCTTTTTAGGCGGCATGCTGTCCTCCTATACCTGTGGTGTGCACGTGGCGGGTTTGATGGTCCTGGGGATGATAATCGGTCGCGAAAACATCGAAGAAGGCCTGGACGGGGTTTTTCCCATCGCCATTCCAGGGCAGGAACTCGTCGGGCGGCTGAATGCTAAAATCGGCAGCCATTCCTGTAAAGAGTTGACCGGTGTAGATTTTACAGATCTTGACGCTGCGCTGGCGTTTCATGCATCAAAGGAGCATGAACGCTGCTTTACCCGCGTGGCCGACGGCGCAGAACAAATCGCGCTGTTTATCAAAGAGCTCGACCAAAAAGGTGAGTTGTTCAGTTCGAATAATTTTTCATTGGAGTAATGGAGTAATTGGATAAGCGATTGCGGATTGCAGATTGTAATATCAGACGTAATGCATTTTTAAAACCCGAAATCTTGTTAGCTCAAGCACTATAACCATTTTAAGGAGGTACCAGCAAATGAAATCCTTTACCAAAGGTTTGGAAACAGAAACCCAATTACTCGTTGCTATAGGCGCGGCGGTGGCTTCGGGCTGCATTCCCTGTCTGGAAAGCATTACCGGAATGGCTCGTGCTGAAAATATCGATGAAAAAAAGATGCGGGCGGCTGCCATTATCGGCCAGTTCGTCAAAGACCAGCCGGCGGGTCATATGAAGGCCAAATCAGATGAGCTTTTGGGAACTCATCTCCAGTCGGCGTCAAATCAAGTCGAGTGCCCGGCGGAATCAAAGAAGACACCAGCGGCACCTAATGAAGACAGCAATGATGCCGGAAGGGCATGCAATTGCTCATAACCATGCCCCATAGGCTATACGGATAAAGCTGAGTGGACCTCTGCTTTTAAAAATTCTGCGTTTGAATTAACCCACAATGCGCAAAGCCAGATAGGGCACCAGGTTGAGCATGACAACCGCTGTTTTAAAAATGGCCATGCCGCTGTAATGAATGGCATCAAACTTTTCAACAGAGATCTTAAACCATTTACTGTGAAGACCATACATCCAATCGTGGGCACCGATAAAAAAGAAAAGCCACAAAAGCAATAACCCCCAGTTTATAACGGTACACCAAGCCAGCATGCCACGCACTACTTCTAGTGTCATTTTTCTTCTCCTTTGGTTCAGAAATTTCAGCCTTAAAGACATTTATGTTGTTTTAAACCCAAAACGCAAATGATTATTTCTGATCAAGCAACAAGATGGCCATCATACCTGCTAAATGCCCCAGATAGGGGTTATTTCCCGCATTAATCGCAGCCTTAATTTTTTTGCCTATAATCAATAAACCATTTAATATCAATATATTATAGAATTCATTCATCCAATTTCCCACGCTGGCAGGAAACTTGCGTCGGTTATAACCGAAACTTAAACAGGAAAAAACAAATGTCGCGTTATATTGAAAGAAGAGCTGGAGCGCGCGTTGCGTTTAAGTCTCCGCTTAAATTAAAAAATTTAAAAAGCGGCACATTTAGCAATGCCCGTATGGTGAACTATTGCGATAATGGTTTGTATTTTGAGTCCAACAGTATCCTGGCAGAGGACACCGAGATCATCCTGGGGATCGAAAATTCACCCTATTCAAATGGTTCGGATGTCATTGACGTGTATCGGGCGAGAATCCTGTGGCGGAAACGTGTTCAATCCAATTTTTACAATTACGGCTATGGCGCCCAATTATTAGCGGATTCGAGTGAAAATATGGACGTCAACGGTGGCCGGAATATGAGAAAACACCCCAGATGGACCTGTAACCAAGCGGTCTGTTTTCTTTCGCACAATCAACAGCATCAGGGTGTCGTGAAAAATGTTTGCCCCAACGGCCTTTTTATTGAAACCCCTGAGGCCCTGTCTGTGGGTCAAACCATAGAATTGAAGCTACCAGACCACAAAACGGATTCGATGAAGTTGCTGATCGGTGAAATCGTGCGGACAGGCCCGGGTGGTGTTGGCATCCGAGTAAGCAAAATTTGTGATGCAAATGGGCAAAAGTCCACTTGAGCGCCTCAGCAAGTTAATCTGCTGCTATTGCCCGGCTGGAATTTTAGGGTTTCTTAATTTTTATGATAACCAGGGTAATATCGTCCTCTGTTTTTTGACCTTCGGTGAATTGATTGATTTCATTGAAAACGGCATTGAGGATATCATCGGCTCCTGCTGTAGCGGTTTGGCGAATGATCTCTTTAAAGCGCTGTTTACCGAACATTGCGCCCTTTTTATTAAACGCTTCCCAGATGCCGTCGGTACCGATGGCGATGATCTGTCCGTTTGTGAGGCCCTCGTGGCGGTTTTCAATGTATTTAAAAGCGTCATTGACCCCCAGCGCCACACCCGTGCCTTTTAATTCCTCGAATGTGTCCTGCCGCGGATCGTATAAAAGGGCCGGATCATGACCGGCGCGCACCCAAACGATGCGGTCTTTTTGCGGATCTACAGTTAAATAAAAAAGGGTCATAAAGCGACCGGACTCCAGCACATCATGGGTCAGGTGACTGTTCATAGCGCTGACGATTTCTGATATAGTGCCGGGCTGAGAGGCACGCATGCGCAAAAACGCCCGGGCTGAAGTCATCAGCAGGGCGGAGTCCACACCATGGCCGGTGATGTCACCCACCACGACACTGAAGGGGCCGTCAGGGTTTTCGCGCCGCCACAGAAAATCAAAATAATCCCCGCCGATTTCATCACAGGATACATTGCGGCCGGCCACATCCAGGCCATGCACATCCGGTTTGCTCTGGGGCAACAGGCTTTTTTGAACCTCGCCGGCCAGTGCCAGAGCTTTTTTATGCTCGGTCATATCCGTGACAAACGCCATGTTGCCGATGACTTCTCCCTGATCGCCTCGCAGGGTGCTTCCATGAACTAACATTGGCACATGGCGGCCGTCTTTGGCCACCACAGTCCCCTCGAATTGCCGATATTCCTTGGCCAGAATTTCCTCCCGGTTGGCCTGCATAAATTGCCTGAACTCTTCGGAGGCTAAATCCATAGGGGTTTTACCCAGGATTTCTTCCCGCGAGAAACCGAGCATGCGACAATAGGCCTCGTTGACGTCGATAATGGTCAAATCCTCGTCCATGAGGATAAAGCCCTCCCCGGCGGTTTCCACAATGCGGCGAAACTTTTCTTCACTTTTGCGCACTTCGTCTTCGGCCAGCTTGCGGCTGGTGATATCCACCAGCAGGCCCTGGTTAAATATTTTGTTGCCTTCTTCATCACGTACCACCGAGGTCTGGTCTTCTACCCAGCGGATCTGGCCGTCTTTGGTCATTGTCCGGTAAAACTGAGTATATTCTTCCGCATCTTCTTCTGCGTACTGCTGAATTTCTTCAGCGACGCGATCCATGTCGTCGGGATGGACGATTTCTCGGAAAAGAATTTTTTCCTCGACAAAGTCACTGGGGGTATATCCCATCTGCCGGATGTTATCGGAAACATATACCAGACGGGGTTTTTCGCCGGCCATCCGGCGAAACAGGACGACCGGGCTGTTATCGATGATCACCTTTGCCAGCCGAAGTTCTTCTTCGGCGCTGTTATGCAATTTGCATTCTTTTTCATACGAATTCGTTTGCTCCTCTATATTCTTTTTAAGAGCCTTTAATTCCCTGATGAGTTCGTCTTTGGTTTTGTCTTGGTCGGATGTCATGTTTCTCAACCCTTCGATTTATAAGATATAAGTGCTTTAAAACTATGACCTGCACCTAAGAGCGTCAAGCGTCAAAAAGAAAGTGAAGATGATTACATGTGGATTAAAACACTAAGGATAAAAGACCGAAAAAATATTAGTTCAGTACTGCTTTAATATCCTCTTTTCAATAATACTTCCGCCATACCGTCAAAGCCGCCATGCCACATCTTAGCCTTGCGATGCCGGTACTCAGAGCGGCACTAATGGTCAGCTTAAAAATACTGTCCTCTGAAAAGCCGTCAGCGCGCAAAGCATCAACATCCGTATCGGTGACTTTGTATGCATGCAGGGCAATTTTGTCCACATAGGTCTCAAGCACCTCAAGCAATCGCAGGTCATTTGCCGAAAACCGTCCGAAATGACCAGCAACCTTTTGCTTCACCGCCTGGCGAAGCTGGCTATCGCTGTGACCAGGGCTGTTGTAAACGTTATCCAATAGATACTCCTTAAAATTGAGTGGTTTTGGGTTCTCTCACTCACATATAATTTTAAAACGCTTCAGCAATGGTTCCTGATTTTCATTTTAGTATGGATATGCGGGGGCACTTTTACAATCCCTGCAAAGTAAATTTTAAAGACGACCGGTCTAATTGTCGACATCATCGGCGAAACTCAATATTATGGATTTTAGGTTCAAATTACAGGTTCATTTTTTTAAAATATGATCAAAGATAAAGTTGCGATGATTTTTCAGGGGTGTCAGGCTTTTGGATAGTTTCATCTGGATAATGGCACCGTGCCAGCCGGCGACAATAAAGCTGGCAGTGTCTTTTATATTTAAACTTTTGGGTATTTTACCGTCTTGCTGAGCTGCTGCCAGAACCTGAGTATGCGCATCGATCATCATATCGATTGATTCTTTGAGTTTTGTGCGAAATTCAGGGCTTAAATCGCCCATTTCCTGGGCCAAATTGCCTATCGGGCAGCCACCGGAATAGTTTTGGGATTCAAAATGTTCCATGAAAACCGTTAAAAATTGATAAATCCGGTTCAACGGCGATATGGCGGTGTCAGCGAGTGTTTTGCTGGCAATTTGTGTGAAGTGGTCTGAAAAATAAGCTACAATTGCCAGCCCAAAATCGCTTTTATTCTTGAAATAATTATAAAAAGATCCCTTGGGCACACCGGCGGAGGTCAGTATTTCCTGAATACCAGTGTGGTTGAATCCTTTACGATGGATAATGCCAGCGCCGGTCTCTATGATCCGGTCTCTGGTATTTAAAGACATTTAGTCATCTCCCTTAACAAATAGCTCAAAATATATTTGTTGCTTATAAAATAGACCGGTCGTCTTGTGATGTCAAGCATTTTATCCGATTGTAAATATGATTGGTCAGCTGAATCGGGTTCAGACGGAACGGAAATTTGGGGAAAATATACCTAAATCTAAACTGCGATTTGGGATCAATGATGCCGTGAGTGTGGGATAAATCGACATATTAGAAACGGCGATTTTCCTAAAAAGACTGACATCATACGTTTTACATACCACTGGCAGACTTATTTGCCCACGAATGGTAAACGATCGGCTACTTACCTGTCCAGCGCAGCCAGATGGCTGCTGCCCAGCCCCAGATGGCGTTAAAAATTACAACAAAAATTGGTGTGAGCATGCCCAGCTCAAGACCCATCGCGCCTTTTTTGGCTTTCAGCGGAAAAACCACAAATAGCTGAACCAGGGTTGGGCCCAGACTGTAAATAAACCCCCGGGACCAGATGCTTGCCTGCATCATCGGCAGCAAAAAAAGGACCCCCCAGATTCCGCCCCATACCAGTCGCGGATACAGCCAAGCAGCCGTTAGCTTGGGCGCTATTTTAACACCCGCTGCCGCAGTGATGCCCAACTCTCCGAAAGCCCAAACCGCCAGACTGTTGAGCAGACCCCCCAGTACACCCGCGGCAAACACCAGACTTATTTTTCGAGCCATATTCATTTCGATATCCCCCTCTCCCAAACTCTGTTTCATTCAAATTAATCATCTTTGCAGAAAAGTCCAAAATGGGTGGCTTTAAATGGGTTTCGATGAATACAAAATTGAAATAAAGAAGGAAGGCAAATGAGGCGTCATGTTTGGTTTGCCGATATGAAGCCTACCTGTCAGTCACTGGCGTTCAGGATTTGCTCCAGTTCGTCAACATCCAGATAACCTGGATCGATGGCTTCATCCTGCCCGACGCGATAAAGATCATATAAGCTTTCAGACAGCTCCCGGTTAAAATAATCCAATTCACCAAATGCGGAAGGGCCTAAAGTGATGGCAGATTGCCGGGCCAGGCTATCCGAATAATCCATCAGCTTTTTACTGAAAAGGGCATAAAAATTGTAATTATATTTGCTGAGAAGTGAGGTTTCGGTGTTATCTTCTGGTAGTTCATAGAGTTGCTGAATGGGCCTGGTAAACTCATAACCAATTCGATCCAGCACTTCCACTGCCTCCTGTTCATAAATTCCGGCACTCAGAGCGCTCATGGCCTGTTGCAGTGCATCGACCAGGGCTGATTCGCGGGTAAAAGGGGCAAGCTTAAATTTTAGGTCATACAGCTCATACGGCTGTCGGGCGTGTACTTGTTTTTTTTGAAATTTGATTTCATCGTGGAACACGCGCACATCCCGGATGAGCCGTTTATGCAGCTTTAAAGCGCTTTCCAATTCCAGAAAATATTTCAGATTCTCTTCATCTTCTAAGTTCAGATTCTGACTGCCAAAGACTTCTGGTTCGACCGTACTCTCCAAAATATTTTCGTATTTATTTTGCTGATATTGATCCCAGCGATTCTTTTCGCCGCGCATTTGACGATACAGCTGGCGGATTTCGATGCGCTCCTTTGCCAGGTCTGCGGGAAGATCAAAAGATGGCATGGATTGCATCCGGTCACAGTTGCCGGATGCATCTTTAAGCGCTATAAAATTATCCTCATAGACATCTAAAGCCGTCTTCATGCGCCTATTCTGATTTTTGAGATGCACAATTTTACGCTTTAAGCGTTGATTCTCGGTTTTGAGTTCTGTATTTTGCGCAATTAATTCCGGTTTGATGAGATGCCAGGCCTTATCTCTTATTCCCCAGACGTTGAAAAGAAACATAAATATTGCGATCAGGGCTGCAATTAAAGTAGATAAACCCCATAATTTCGATTTTTTTGACATGTTGACACCTCTTTTATTTATTCAACATATCAGAGGACGTCGTCGGGAGCGTGTGAGGAAAATGAACTGCGATTATGAATTGAGATCCGGTTGAGATTGAAGCTGATTTTATATAGCATAAAACGCTGTTAAATGTAAAATCAATCCTTACTTGCATATGATTATTCCAAAACGATTCCAATCTGAAAAACAATTCGTCAATCCGGTTGCCGGCGCCTATCTGGGCTTGATCATCACGATGATTGTTTGGGGATTTGTCCCGGTTTTTCTGAAAAAATTGCTGGTCGTGCTGACGCCCATCGAGCTTTCCTTTACCCGATTTTTGCTTTCGGGTTTGGTTTTGTTGCTGTGGGTGCTGCTGCGGCAACGCCCTGCGCTGAGGCGGATTCTGCAGCAGGATTTCAAACTGCTTTTGTTGTGCACCATCTTCGGCCCGCTGGCGGCCATGGTTTGCTTCAACTTCGGTATTTTGCATGTCACCATCGGCACCGCTGCCATGTTTGCGGCCATCGAACCGCTGTTTACCTATCTTCTGGCAGTGCTCGTCGGGCAGGAGACCTGGCGGGCCAACCGTCTGCTAAGTATCGTGCTGGCCCTGCTCGGCATTGTCCTGGTGATCCTGGCGCGCGAAACATTCGGCGTGGCCTACTGGGTGAGCCTGCTGCTGGTGATGCTGACGCCCATTATATGGGCGGTCAACAACATTATTACCAAAGACATCGTCAAGCGCCATTCTCCGATCGCGATGACAGCCGTTTCTTTTGTGCTCAGCTCCCTGTTTTTGGCGCCCACACTTTCTGCAAATTACATCCAAACCCTACTTTACATGGGCCTTCACATGTGGCTGGCCCTGATTTACTGCATTCTGAGCACCATTTTTGGTTTCAGCATCTGGTATTGGAGCCTGTGCCACCTGCCGCCATCAACGGTGGCCGTGTCCATGTACCTGATACCGGTTATTTCCGTTGGCGCCGGCAGGGTCTTCTTAAATGAACCCCTATCCCTATTGAAGATTTCAGGCATCGCAACCGTGATGCTGGGTCTTTACCTGGTAAATGTGCGTTATAAATAGCCGCGGGCCCAAATTGTGCGCAGATCCTCTTTTTCGTTTGACAGAACCCTTCATTTTTTCTATTTTCTTAAAGTTACGAATCCGATGTTGTTCTTTAATTGATAACGGTTCAAGGACGGTTAAACTGCCGCACGAGAAACACGGTCACGCAAAGCGGGTTTCAATGCAAGCTGCAGTAAGTTTAGCCCACATCAAAAAGGAGGAAATATGAAAAAACTTCTTGTTGTATTTGCCCTGATTGCACTGGTATTTGCAGCCGGCACCATCCAGGCCAAAGACTGGAAGATGGTGCGCATCGGCGTGGAAGGGGCTTACCCGCCGTTCAGCTACACGACGGCCGACGGCAAATTGGAAGGATTTGACATTGACATCGCTATGGCGCTGTGTAAAGCCATGGGCGCCGAATGCAAACTGGTGGCCCAGGACTGGGACGGGATCATTCCCGCGTTGATGGCGCGCAAATACGATGCTATCATCGCCTCCATGTCCATCACCGAGGAGCGCAAGAAAAAAGTCGCTTTCACCAACAAATATTATCAGACCCCTGCCAAGTTTATTGCCAAAAAAGGCAGCATTAAAGGATTTACGCGCGAACAAGTGGCGGAGGCAACCACCGGCAAGACAATCGGCGTCCAGCGCGCCACCATCCATGATAATTTCATCAGCGAACAAGGTGCACCGGATGCGAAGATCAAACGGTATGCCACCCAGGACGAGGCCTATATGGACCTGGCGGCCGGGCGCATCGACATGTTGCTGGCCGACAGCGTCGCGATTGACGAGGGCTTTCTCAAAAAGCCCGAGGGCAAGGCTTTTGGATTTGTCGGGCCCGATCTGACGGAAGTGAAATATTTTGGTGTGGGCGCTGGGATTGCCTGTCGCAAGAAAGACAAGGATCTGGTGGAACTGTTTAATAAAGCCATCGATCAGATCCGGGCCGATGGCACCTATAAGAAGATTCAGGATAAATACTTTGATTTTAATGTCTACGGCGAGTAAGCTGAGCTACTCATCTGGCATTTTTTATAATGGGGGAGTTTTACTCCCCCATTATTTTTTACCTGAATCTTGTATGAAAATTAAAGAGAAGTCGATATTGTCATAAATGACAGCGATTTAGGCAAATTATAGAAGTACAACAAAATACCGATCAGTTAAAATGGATGATAATCATTTTATCTCATTTTATCTCATTAATTTTCACCCGATGGGCGAGCCGGAGGCTTTCATCTGCTGCGTTATTAAGGACGAAGCATAGTTCACTATAGCCTCGCCCTTAAATGCCTTGCACATGAAAGCCTCCAACCCGTGCAAAATTCAGGCAATAAAACGAACACAGCGCCGGAGCACAATAGCCATGATAACCAAAACCATCAAACAGTACACCCTGCCGAATGCCAGTCTGGGAAATGCGCGCTCACTAAAGATCATCCATTACGGCGATCAAAGCGCCGACCGCAAGGCCTATGTGCAGGCCGGCCTGCATGCCGATGAAGCGCCCGGCTTTGTCGTCATGCATCATCTGATCGATTTGTTGGATCAGGCCGATGCTGAAAACAAGATCGAGGGTCACGTTGTGCTCGTTCCGGTGGCCAATCCCATCGGGGTCAGCCAATGGCGCGATGAAGCCCTGCAGGGCCGCTTTGATTTTTTCAATAACACCAATTTTAACCGCCAGTATCCTGACATGACAGACCAGATTGCCGAGCAGGTCAAAGACCGGCTGGGAAGCTCAGCGAAGGAGAATGTGGCCCTGATCCGCAAGGCCACCGGCGAGATCCTGGGGTCCATTTCCCCGCCGGATGAGGCGGCTGCGCTGAAACACCAGCTGCTGTTGCTGTCATTTGATGCCGATGTCGTGCTGGACCTGCATTGCGACTACCAGGCCCTCATGCACGTTTATTTAGGCACGCCGCTGTGGCCCGATGCCAAGGATCTATGCGCTCAGCTGGGCGCCGAAGTGACATTGCTGGCCGCAGATTCCGGCGTGACGCCTTATGACGAGGCCTGCAGCCGCATCTGGTGGCAGCTGGCCAAAAAATTCCCCGATCACCCGATTCCATCGGCCTGCCTGGCAGCCACGGTCGAGCTGCGCGGCATGGCCGATGTCTCCCATGCGCAGGCGCAGCAGGATGCCCAAAATATCCTCTGGTTTTTGCAAAGAAGAGGGTTTGTCAAAGGAGCGGCGCCCGAGGTGCCGCCACTGAAAAATGAAGCAACGCCGTTGAGAGCCGTTGAGCATCTGAAGGCCACGGCCCCGGGTGTGGTGGTTTTTTTAAAAGCCCCGGGGGACCGGGTTGACAAGGGTGAAGTGATTGCCGAGATCGTCAATCCACTGGCAGACGGGCCGCAAGACCGCATCACGCCGGTGAAAAGCGCTGTCAGCGGCATCGTTTTTTCCATCAATACCGACCGCTATGCCCGGCCCGGGCGCATCCTAGCCAAGATCGCCGGTAAGGATCCGATCAAAGAGAAAGGTGAGGATTTGCTTTCTCCTTAGATGCATCTTTTGAAAAGCATCGGCTGATTGATATTTGAAGAGACAAGGCGTTTTCACAATTCGGAAAGCTACATAAATCATCAGTCCCGCTCAGGGCGGAATGCAAACTCATGCACAAGGGGGCGTATCGATAGAACAGAGCCCGTTTATCATATAATGAGTTACCTCTAAATTCAGTTTCACTCCGCTAAAAAGCGCTGTGACGATCTGCTGTTCTTTCGCAACGCTCCCTAATGCATTCGAACAGTGCATCCCGCTATAAGCGGAACTGATAATTCATTCCGCTCAGCTCTGATACATCTGGTGGGAGCGGCATCTTGCCGCGAAAAATGAGCATTACAATGCGCGGAATAACGCAGCCATTGGAGCCTTTTGAGCCCCTTAATCGTCTTTCAATTAGATGCGAAATCCCGCTTCATCCTCATCGAGCGGGGAGATGAGGTTTTGAAACCACTGCTAGCTTTCGCGCGGGCGAAGATAAGCATGCCAGTGGTGTTCGGCCTTTTTGAATCCCCAGACGATCATAAAGGTGATGGCCAGGTAAAAAATACCGGCGGCGATAAAGGATTCAAAGGGCACAAAATTGCGGGCGTTGACAATTTTGGCCGCACCGAACAGGTCGACAATGGTGATCAGCCCCGCCAAGGAGCTGCCGTGCAGCATGAAGATGACCTCGTTGCCGTAGGCGGGCAGAGCCCTTCTGAAGGTGCTGGGCAATATAATGCGGCGGTAAATTTGGGCATTGGACATACCACACGACTTGGCCGCTTCGACTTCTCCATAAGGGGTCTGCTCGATGGTGCCCCGCAGGATCTCGCCCGTATAGGCGGCGGTGTTGAGCGCAAAGGCTACCAGGGCGCAGGTCCAGGCCTGCTGGAAGATGACCCATAAAAAACTCTCGCGCACCGCTTCAAACTGCCCCATGCCGTGGTAAATCATAAACATCTGCACCAGCAGCGGCGTGCCCCGGAAAAAATAAATATAGGCTTTGGGCAGTGCGCTGATCCATTTACTTTTTGATGACGCCAGCAAGGCAATCGGTATCGCCAGGAGCAGCCCCACCACCAGCGAGGCAAAAACCAGAACAATGGTAGTTCGCAGCCCCTGCAGATACAGCGGCAAATTATCTATGATGACCTGAACATCCATAAAACGTTGACCCGCACTTTTCACGAGTCTGAGGCTTTCATATGCAAGGCATTTAAGGGCGAGGCTATAGTGAACTATGCCTCGACCTTAGTAACGCAGCAGATGAAAGCCTCCGGCTCGCCCGAAGGGTGAATATTTTTGGGCCCTTGGTTTTTAAATTATAGGTGCCACTACTATCGGTGCTTGACTACCACGATTTTGTACAACCCGCACATATTATAATTTTCTTGAAAAAAAATATTCATGAAATGTGCGGGTTAAGCTTTGCGCACCCCAACACTGTACTTTTTATCCAGCCATCGCATACCGACATCGGAAAAGCCCGTAATAACCAGAAACAAAAAAGCCACCACGCAATAAAAGGTAAACGGTTTACGGGTGGAGCCGCCGGCCAGACCGGCGTTGTAAACCATATCCTGCAGGCCGATCACCGAAACCAGTGCGGTGGTCTTGACCATCACCAGCCAGTTATTGCCGATTCCCGGCAGGGCATGCCGCACCATGGCCGGCATGGTAATCCGGAAAAAAACCTGTATTGGCGTCATGCCGAAGGCATAGCCGGCCTCGATTTCTCCGCGGGCGACGGCCAATATCCCGCCCCGAAAGGACTCCGCGAAATAGGCACCGAAAATAAAACCGATGGTGAGGACACCCGCAATAAAAGGATCTACATCGATATAATCCCAGCCCAGTTTTTCACCGATATTGTTGACCAGAATCTGGCCGCCAAAAAAGATGAGGGTCATCAAGACCAGATCGGGTATGCCCCTGATGACGGTGGTATAGGCGCCCGCGATGGTCTTGGCAATGCGGGATTTGGAAAGCTTGGCCACCGCGCCGATCAATCCGAGCAAAATCGCAATCAGAAGGGACGCCAAGGCCACTTCGACGGTCAGCAGCATTCCTTTCAGAATCAGCGGAAAATAGGCAACGACCTGAGACATACAGCTTTCCTGTAGTTAGAATGAATAAGCGAATTCAGTCAGAGTTCTATTGTCAAAACCGCTATTGCGGTGCTGAAGTATCGAAGGTAAACCACTCGATGGCCAGTTTTTTTATGGTTCCGTCACGCAGCGCTGCGTCAATGGCCTTTGAAAACTTATCGGCCAGCGCCTGATCCGTTTTGCGGACGGCCACGCCGATACCGCTGCCAAAAGGCCCGCCGGTCATCCGGGGGCCGGCGATCGTATACTCCTTGCCCTGTTCGGATTTAAGCACCGGCATCCAGTAGGCCATCCCCCCGACCAGCGCATCCAGACGGCCCTGGTATAGCTCGAGGTCAACGGTGTGCTGAAAGTCATAGATGCGAATTTCTGAATGCTCGCCCAGATAGGCATCGGCAAATTTTTGGAAGATCGTTGCGACCTGCACCCCGATGACTTTACCTCTAAAGGCGTTGAGAAGGGCATCCAGGGCATCCTGCTCGGCAGGGCTGAGATCGTCCAGGGTCAAATGCTCGACCTCTGATTTAAAGTTGGCCAGGGGGTTGTCTTTGCGCACCACAAAAATATTGGGCGTATCGGCATAGCTGCGTGAGAATGCGACCTTTTCTTTACGCGGTTCGGTGATCGACATGGCCGCTATGATGGCGTCATACTTGCCCTTATTGAGACCCTCGATGATGCCGCGCCATTTCTGGGTAACGACTTCGCATTCGGCATTCATGCGCCCGCACAGATCTTTGATCAGCTCGATTTCAAACCCGACCAGTTTACCGGATTTATCAAAATAATTCCAGGGCGGGTAGGCCCCCTCTGTTGCAATTTTAATTTGCTTCCAATCAGCGGCGACAGCCGGGGCCGTCAGTAGTACGGAGATCAGCACGGCCATCGACAAAACGCTTAGTTTGCGCATCTGTTTTATTAACTTGGCGTTGCGATATGGGGTTATTTTTACAGGGTCCATTTTTCCACAGAAATGGTTTCTAAAATTGGTAAAATTGGCGCAGCATTAAAAAGCGCCGACCAAAAATTCTCGGAAGCGATCCGACTTCGGATGTTCGAATACCTGCTTCGGGGGTCCATTTTCCACTACCAGCCCCTCGTCTAAAAAGATGACCCGACTGGACACGTCACGCGCAAATCCCATTTCATGGGTAACCACCAGCATGGTGCGACCTTCTTCGGCTAAATCTCGCATGACTTTCAACACTTCACCCACCAGCTCCGGATCCAGGGCGGAGGTCGGCTCATCAAAGAGCAGCATATCCGGCTCCATGGCCAGGGCCCGTGCAATGGCCGCGCGTTGCATCTGGCCGCCCGACATATGCGCCGGGTAGTAGTTGCGATGTTCATACAGACCGACGCGCTGCAATAATTTTTCAGCCCGTTCTTTTGCATCGGCTTTGGAAATTTTTAATACATTGACGGGTGCTTCCATCACATTTTGGATAACCGTCATGTGGGCCCAGAGATTAAACTGCTGGAAAACCATCGCCAGTTTGGAGCGGATGCGTTCAACCTGTTTGCGGTCGGCAGCCTTGCGCTCACCCGAGCGCATCTCCTGCATCTTAATGAGTTCGCCCTTGACGAAAACTTTTCCCGCGGTGGGGGTTTCCAGAAGATTAATGCAGCGCAGCAACGTGCTTTTGCCGGAACCGCTGCTGCCCAGTATGGATATGACGTCTTGCTCGTAGGCTTCTATGGATATGCCTCTCAGCACTTTGATGGTGCCGAAGCTTTTATGGATGTCTTCGACTTTTAGCGCGGGTGCGGCCATTCTGTTCATATCCTTTCCGCCGGCTTCATGTTCGCCTGTTGCAGCCGACCGGCTTCTTTCGGACGTGGTCCTTTGAATTTAACATCCGCCTTCTATTGGTGGGTCGGGAAGAAAGATCCGGGGTAAGCTTGCCCATAATGCCCCTCGAAGCAATTTCCCGATAGGATCGTGCAGTTTTCTTATAAAAATGTTTATAAAAATAAAAATTTAAATGCAAGTCATATTATGACTTTTATTTAATTTAATACACGGATGGGTGAAATTTGAAACATAATACGTCGGTCACGGGCATAACCGATTATGGTAAGCCAAAAAAAACATCCCACCTGATCCTGGTGGAATGCCTTCATTGTTATGCCAATCAGAAGTCTTATTTGACGATTATAAACTGAGCCGCCTCACCGACAAGGAAATCCTCTATGTTCCCTGGCACAGCACTAGTGGATCAGAGGTGATCATTCTAAAATTTCTAAAATGACGCGTTTTTTGGCTTTACCGGAAGCAGCATTCAGTACCGTTCGAATCGCCTGGGCAGTCCTGCCATGCTTGCCGATAATCTTGCCCATGTCTTCTTTTGCGACTTTAAGCTCCAATATCAACGCCTGCCCACCTTCGACTTCAGTGACCACTACCTGTTCCGGGTTGTCAACAAGTGCGCGCGCAATTTCGCTTATCAATTCTTTCATGGCTCCGGGTCCTTTGTTAGCGGTTTCATATGAGCTATCCTGAGCATTGCTGACATTATTTCAGGTTCCATCGTTTATTGAAGACTAACCCACCATACCGAAAGTCCGGAGAGAAGTCAAAACCCTAATAAAAAAATGAATGATTATTTTTTTTTGAGCGCAGCGCATTAAATTGGCCCTTTTGCAAAACGATGCCGCTGCATTTAGTGGGTGTTTTCGTAATCGGAAGTAACATTTGATACGGGTGTTCAGATAAAATCGTTTTCAGACGACAGGGAGTTGTCATACATTTTGTCTGAACAAAATCAAAAGGGCGGCTCGTTAGAGTCGCCCGTTAAGGAGGAGAACAGATGAAGGTCTGTAGGCTGCAGAGGCGTCACCTGCTCCAGTATTAATAAAATAAGATCGGCAGAAGGGTTGTCAAATTCATTGGCTTTTGTTGGTTCAGGGTCAGCCGGAAATCAACTTATCCGGTTGCCGACTTCGGTCGTCAACCGTAAGGTCCCGTCTGCCGGATATTTGACGCAAATCTTCCACCACCGTATAAAAACAGGGCACCAGAAGCAGCGTAATAACCGTAGCGAAGACAATTCCAAATCCAAGGGAGACGGCCATGGGAATCAAAAAGCGGGCCTGGCGGGATGTTTCGAAAATCATGGGCGTCAAGCCGCCGAAAGTGGTTAAGGTGGTTAGCATAATGGGCCTAAAACGCTGGATGGCGGATGCGTGCACGGCTTCCGGCCCATTCATCCCAGCTTGCCGGTTGCGATTGGCATAATTGATGAGCACCAGCGAGTCGTTGATCACCACACCGGATAGGGCCACAACACCAAACATGCTCATTATGCTCAGGCTGTAACCCATGATCAAATGCCCGATTACAGCACCCACAATGCCAAAAGGAATGCACAGCATGATGATAATCGGCTGGATAAAGCTGTTGAACGGCAACGCCAGCATGGCATAAATGACCACCAGGGCCATCATCAGACCGATCATGAGACTGCCCATGCTTTCACGCCGGTCGGCCTGCCTTCCTTCAAAACTGTATGTCAGACCGGAATATTTTTTTTGCAGGGCCGGCAGGGTGTCGGCTAGCAAGGATTGCAACACCTGATCGGCTTGACTCCGAGGTCTGACATCTGCTGCTGCGGTCACCACCCGTCGGCCATTGCGGCGATCGATGGTGGTATAAGCCCGGCCGCGCGCCAGGGTTACCGCCTCTTTCAAGGGCACCTCTGTGCCGGATGGCGTTCGTAAGATCATTTGTTCGAGGTTGTATTCAAATACGCGCTCTTCTTTGGGCAACCGCACCATGACCTTTACTTCGTTACGACCCCGTTGCTGACGCAGCGCCTCGGCGCCATAAAAGGCGTGGCGAACCTGCCGGGCCACCTCCCGCGAGCGTAAGCCTAAACTGCGGCCCTCCGGCTTGATCTGAAAATCAATCTGCTGCTTGCCCGGTGAGAAGCCATCGTCAATGTCTGTGACGTTGGGGAAAAACCCCAAGGCAGCGGCCAGCTCCGCGCTGGCCTTCTCCAATACGCCGATGCGGCGATGACTCAATTCGACGGAAATGGCCGCGCCGCGGCCCGGTCCGCCGGCATCGGATTCGAATTTGAGAAATTCCAGGCCGGGAAGGTTGCCGACGCGTTGTCGCCACAACTCGGTCAGCTCGGCGGTTGAGATTGGCCGGTCATCCGGCGGGGTCAGGTATACCCGCACGGTGGATTGATTGCCGTTGATAACTGAAAAAATCCCGCGGACCAGCTGGTCACCGCCGTTGTCCTGGGCCACCTGCTGGGCAGCTTCCACCAGGATCTGCTGAACGCGTTCGGTTTTTTGAACCGCGGTGCCGAAGGGCAGTTTGGCCGTTGCCAGCGCATAGTCGGATTCAACCTTGGGAAACAGTTCAAAGCCCATGCGGCCGCTCTTGACATAGGCGACGGTGATTACCAGCACCGCCACCCCGATGGACAGTGTCAGATAGCGGTTGCGCAAGGCCAGATCAAGAAAAGGCCCGTAGCGAGTGCGCACCAGACGACCGAAAAATTCGCTAAAGCGTGCCTGCTGTATCATCAGCCACCCGAAAAGCCCACCTGGATTGGGGCGCCGGCGATGGCCTATATGGGCCGGCAGGATGAAAAGACTCTCGATGAGCGAGACGGCAAAGACACTGACCACCACGAATGGAATGTGAATAAAGATTTTACCCATAATGCCGGACACAAAAAACATGGGTGTAAAGGCGACCATGTTGGTCAGCACGCTAAAGGTGATGGGCATTGCTATTTCACGGGTCCCGCGCACCGCTGCTTCAAACCAGGCCAGCCCGTTTTGACGGTAATAGTATATATTTTCACCGACCACAATGGCATCGTCAACCACAATTCCCAACGTAACGATAAAGGCAAACATGGAGATAAGGTTAATGGATGAGCCCACCAGCGGTAAAAATAGAAAAGATCCCAGAATCGAAATGGGTATGCCCAGGCTGACCCAAAAGGCCAGGCGGGTTTCTAAGAAAATGGCCAGCAATATGAATACCAATCCCAGCCCCAGGTAGCCATTGCGCAACATCAAATGCATGCGTTGGCGATAAATTTCGGATCTATCATTGCGAGCCTCCAGGTTCAGGCCGGGGGGTAGAATTTGATCGATGGTCTCCATTTGACGCAGGGCGGCGTCTGAAACTGAAATCGGCGTCTGATCACCGACGCGAAAGACCTCAATATTAACCGCCGGTTGGCCGTTGTAGGTGGCAAAATTGTCTGTTTCTTCAAAGCCGTCTTTGATCGTCGCGATATCTTCCAGCAGCACCTGGGTGCCGTCGTTGGCGGTAATAATGGGAATTTTGCCGAATTCTCGACCGTAATCCCGCCGCTCTACGACGCGGACCAGAATGTCGCCGCTTTCGGTTTTAATGGCACCGGCGGGCAATTCCACTGCTGCCCGGCGGATTCGGCCGGCCACCTCTTCAAGGGTCAAATTAAAGGCCCGCAGATTTGATTGGGAAATTTCAATGCTGATTTCATATTTGCGTACCCCTTCCATCTCCACCTGAGTAATGTCAGGGTCTTGCAGAAGCCGGTCGCGGATATCTTCGGCCACCTCACGCAAAATCCATTCATTCTGATTACCGTACAGCACTAATGAAACCACTGATCGGCGACGCTCTGCAATAACCACCTTGGCTTCTTCGGCTTCTTCCGGAAATGAAGTGATACGGTCCACTTCGTTTTTGATGTCCTGGGCCAGACGCTCGATGTTTTCGCCTTCTATAATTTCAACATTGACTGTACCCAGTCCTTCCTGTGCCTTGGCGGTAAACTCTTCGACACCTTCCAGCCCGTTAACGGCTTCTTCTACGGCCAGGATAATACCACGTTCGACCTCTTCCGGACTGGCGCCCGGATAAGGGACGCTGATCGTGACGATATCAAGTTCAAAGTCAGGAAATACTTCTTTTTTGATTTGAAGCGCCCAAAAAAGCCCGCCCACCAAGAATATGGCCATTAGCAGGTTGGCGGCCACCGAATGACCGGCCATCCAGGCAATGGGTCCGCGGGGCATCGTTTTTTTGGGATCAGTTTTCATTTCGATTATTCATGATCGATTTGCAGTGTTCTGTCGCAGCAGGGCTTATTGAGCAATCTGCACTGGCATACCGTCAACCGGCGTAGGCAGCTCTGAAACAATCAAGCGGTCACCGGGCTGGAGGCCGTCTCTAAACAAAACGGTTTGGGCATCACGCCAGAGGACATCAATATCGCGGATTTTAAGCATGTCTTTACCTGAGGCAACCCAGACGCGGCTGTTTTCGCGCAGCGCTGTACGGGGAATACGGTATACGTCATCCAATTGTCGCCCCTTGATCTCGAGGCGCACATACTCTCCGATTAAAAGGGGCAGCTGGGTTTTGCCCTTTTCGTTTAATCCCAAAGGGTCCCTGACTTCAATCAGAACGCGCGCCATACGGCCCTCTTGCTCAAGATCTCCGAGCAATTTAATGACCGTGCCGTCGTGTTCATATGCGTTGCGGTGGTAAATACGGACCCTGGAGCCGGTTTCGACGGACTGACGTGGGATGGTGATCCAGTTGAGACGATCTACGGGTATCGAAGCCTGGATCCAGTATATATCGATACCGATCAACTCGGCCAGCTGCTCCTGGCCGGACACCTGCGAGCCGAAATCAACAAATTTTTTGCGGACGATGGCGTTAAAAGGGGCCTTGATCCGGGTTCTGGCCAGATCGAGTTTGGCTTTTTGCAGATCGGCTTTCTCTGCAGCCAGTTTGGCGCGGGCAGCTTCCAGCTGCGGCTCTTTGGCCACCAATGTTGGAATCTCTGCGTTTTCAGGATTGTCATTGTTCAGTAGCCGCCATTCCTCTACGGCCGCTGCGGCTTCTTCTTCAGCGACTTTTAAAACACTTTCCGAGTCCTTTACCCGGGCTTCAGCCAGCGTGACAGCCAGTTCATAATCGAGCGGATCGATGCGCAACACCTCTGATCCTTTTTCTAAAAAGCCGCCGACGGTAAATTGAGGGTGAAGCGCCACAATTTCGCCCGATACACGCGATTCGAGAACGATCTCTCTGGCCGGCACCACGGTTCCCATGGCCTGAACGGCAACCGTATGAATGCCGGGCTGAATCCGGGCCACTTCAACCAGCGGTGCGATTTTGGCTGGTGGCCGCCGGCGCGCTTTGGGCGCTGTCTTGGTAATGTAAGCGGCACCGATGATGCCGGCTACAATGACCGCCAGCGACAGTCCTATATTTAAAAACAGGCGTCGCCGGCTGCGAGTCCGACGGGTCTGGCTCGTATCGTCTGTTGTTTTACTATGTTCATCCATAATTACAATAAGTTAAGCCTTAAAACCCAAATGGCAATCTTTGCGATCGAACTCATTATAGGGATTGAAACGGTTGAAGTAAAGGAATTCGTCCTGTTGGCCTTCATTGGACGGCCTTTTCAACATCCGTTGCTCATTTGTGATACGCGCGGGTTGCGCTCCCGTCCGGCATCATGTGAGAATGCGGTCCGGGTCGCCGGTCTGAAAAGTTTTAGGAAAAAAATCGGGACAAAACAGTGAGCAGCAGCAAACATATCCCGAATAACAGCAAAGAATGCAATGTTTTGTCCTTCGGCAGGGTCTTTCTTTGATCGTTGCTTCGGCTATTCATGGCCTTCACCTCATCTATTTTTGTAGTCAGATCCACACCGGCTTGCGGAGTCATCCGCCCGGAGCCCCTCAGCGGTCTCCGGGCGGATCTTTGAGGCGGCTGCTAGCGGGATTTCCGCATTAACATCCGAGCCTGCTCTTGGGTAATGGTTCCGTCGGTTACGCCTTTTTCTACCAGCCGGCTCATAATTTCACGGCGCTGGCTGTGTGTTTCCATTTTAGCGAGGATTTCTTTTTCCTGTTCTGCTGTTATGCTCCCATTGGCAGCCGCCGATTTGACAAGCCGGTTGACTTTGGCCTGCAGGGTCGTGCGAAACGCCTGGCGGTCGATATCCAAATCTTCCATGACGGTGCGCATTCGCCGGTCCTTGAATTGCGTTTCAATGGCTTCTGCCGATCGGCCCGTCATTTCTGAAAGGGTCTGAACCATCAGGTTTTTTTGTTGATATTTTGCCAGCAGTATCAGGCCTCCGCCTGAACGGTGACGTTTAAATCCAAAACCCTGGCGGGCACCTTTGGCCGGGTCATCGGCCAGTGACAGTCCTGAAAAAATGAGTCCCACCACCAGTACACAACTTAAAATGATCGTGTGTTTTGTTTTCATGAGAACCTCCTTCAGTTTTGCTGTGTTAGATTGAAATGTTGCGTTTAACCTGCGCTCAATTTAACAACTAATTGTGAAGCAAATATGAAGAACTGATGAGAAGGTTATGAAGGGCAGGGATTGGGTTTGAAATATACGCTAAAGTGTATTAGTACCACTGGTGTGTATGATACCCTAAATCCAACTTAGTGCCCGATGATGAAATTTAAACTTTCCTATAAAATTTTTTTCGCCTTTACATTGATGTCGCTGCTGGTTGTGACTCTTATGGTCGGCATCATGCGCTTTTATGTTGCCCGCAACTTTGCAGATTATGTCCACAGATCTTTGTTGGAGCGCTACAGCGAATTTAACAATGCCCTGGTAGCTGAATATCAGGCGCACAACGGGTGGCAGACGCTCAAGGATAACCCGGACCGCTGGGAGGAAATATTACGCGCCAGTTTGCCCCGAAGAGATATTGCCTCCGGCCGGCGTCCTCCACGAGCGCCCGAAGTGGAAAGCCAAAAATCCGGTATCAATGCTCAGGAGCCGCCGCCGCCGAAACCTCGCGGGCGAACTGAGCGGTTGGCCCGCCGGCTGGTGCTGTTTGATGACGCCAAACAACATGTGGCCGGGGGCCGCGCCCTTACCACCATTGACCGCTACGCCTTGCGCAAAATTACCATCGATGGCCGGGCCATTGGCTGGCTGGGTTTGCATAAACGAGAGCTTATGGCAAATCCACTGGCAGCGGGGTTTTTAAAGCAACAGTCGCAGATGTTTTACATTATCGGTGGAGCGATATTGGTGCTGGCGGCCATCGTGTCCTTCATTTTGTCCAGACACCTGCTGACGCCCGTCCACAAACTCACCGCCGGAACCCGGGCTCTGACATCGCGCAAATTCGATACCCGCATCGCAGTCCAGGCCAAAGATGAATTGGGTCAACTGGCCGCCGATTTTAATACAATGGCCGATACGCTGGAAACATACGAATGCATGCGCGAGCAATGGATTTCCGATATCGCCCATGAGCTCAGGACGCCCCTATCGATTCTGCTCGGCGAGATCGAAGCGTTGAAGGACGGCGTGCGGGAAGTCAACGATGGCACCCTTGAATCCCTGAATTCCGAAGCCCGGCATCTGAGTAAAATTGTAAACGATCTGCACGAGCTTTCTCAGGCCGATGCCGGTGCACTTGCCATCAAAAAAGAACGAATTAACCCCGTGGCGGTCTTAGAGGAGACCCTCGGCCATTTTGAACAGGGCTTCGTTGAGAATCAAATTGCAATTGCCAAAGATCTGACCCATCAGCCCCCTGTTTCGGTCATTGGGGATGCCGATCGCTTGAAGCAGCTTTTTTCTAACCTGCTGGAAAACACCCTGCGTTATGCTGATGCGCCCGGCACATTGACCATCGGCCAGAAACTTAGTGCCAATCGATTGGTATTTTACTTCGAGGATTCCGGGCCGGGTGTGCCTGACGAATCTCTGGAACGCCTGTTTGATCGGCTGTATCGGGTGGATCGGTCGAGAAGCCGCAGCAGGGGCGGAAGCGGGCTGGGCTTGAGCATCTGTAAAAGTATAGTTTATGCTCTCGATGGCGAAATACGGGCCGTCAACGGGAAGTCAGGCGGGCTTCGAATCGAGGTTGAGCTACCTCTATCCTAAAATAGGTCTCAGAAAACAGAGGTCAGAGGTCAGAAGACAGAAGTCAGAGGGCAGATGACCGCTGATAAAAATGGAAGAAAAAGCATTCACTCTGACACCTGCTTGTCCTCCGAAGCCTTTATGGCGAAGGAGGGAAACCATTTTGGTGATACCCATGACCCGTAAACACATCCTTGTTGTCGAAGACGAAGATAAAATTGCCCGCCTGCTGTGCGATTACCTGAAGGAAGCCGGCTTTCGGACATCTTCCCAGGCCAATGGCAGACGTGTTATCGCCCAGGTTAAAAGAGAACTGCCGGATTTGATTCTACTGGATATTATGCTGCCGGGTAAAGACGGCATGGCATTATGCCGGGAGATCCGGCAATTTTCCGATGTTCCGATCATCATGATCACCGCGCGGGTCGAAGAGATCGACCGACTGTTGGGCCTGGAATTGGGTGCTGACGATTACATCTGCAAACCATTCAGCCCGCGGGAAGTGGTGGCCCGGGTCAAAGCCATTTTCAGGCGGGTGGGTGCCGCACCCCGGGCAAAGCAGATGGTCGTCGGTGCGATTTCACTGGATGATGAAACCCATCGGGTAATTGTTGATAAAAAGGCCCTCAACCTGACGCCCAGTGAATTTGGTCTATTAAAAATTATGATGCGCCAGCCCAATCGTGTGTTTTCGCGAAGTGAACTTATAAACCGGGTTCAGGGATATGATTTCGAGGGCTACGACCGTACCATCGACACGCATATCAAAAATCTGCGGAAAAAAATTGCGCAAATACTGCCCGACCAGGAAATTATCAGCACCGTTTACGGTGTGGGTTATAGGTTCAACGAAACCCCCGACTGATCTTGCACTCGCATGAAAAATATCATAATGAAATAAAAGTGGATGGTGAAAGGCTCATTTGAACTTTCCGGGCTGTAAAAATTGATTATATCTCATCGGGCCAGTGTTTTGTGCCCTTATAAAGGATCGCCGATGCGAAACCTGACGATAGCACTAACCTTTTTGGGCGCTCTTTTTTTCTCGTGTGCCGCCGCTGTTGCCGACGGCCCTGCCGAAAAATCTAACGGCTTCAGCGGCCGGGTTTCAGCGGGCGCGGGGTATATGACCAGCACCGATCAGCTTAAAACGACCGATGAGAATAGGCGTATCGATTCGCTGAGCGGCGATGCGCAGCGGTACGATCGATTTATCCCAATGGCCCTGTTTAACCTGCGCTATACCTTTGCCGAATCCGGCCGGCGGGTCTATTTTGGGACCGCTCCGGAAGCCAGCGGCCGGCCGAGGCTTTCGCTGGGTTTTGTGCAACCCTTCTCGGATGGCAGTCGGCTGGACCTGTCTGTTTTTACACAGCTGTTCTCAGAAGTCTGGCGCGATCCTTACCTGACTGACGTCCGCCGCAAAGAAACCCGCCAATACAGATACGGCGCTCGTATCGCCTACCGGCAGATGCTCGGTAGCAAATTTAATCTTTCTTACGCCTTTTCCCGGGTGGATGTTAATGTAGATGATATCGGAGACCGATTCAGCGAGTTGAAGCGCGACGGCTATTTTCATAGAGCCATACTCGAATATGACTTGCGCCTGGGTCAGACCCTGTCGTTGAGACCGGATTTTGAGCTGTCTGTCGCTGACATTGACGGTCAGGCCAATGCCTACACCGGGTACCGTTTTGGGCTGGGCCTGCGCAAATTTTCAAAATCCTACCAGCTGATGCTTAAAGCCGCCGTTGGCCGAAATGATTACGATGATGAGCACCCGATTTTCAGCAAAACCCGCGATGATACAAATTATTCTGTGTTCGGGACGTTCACTCGCCCCAATCTTTTCGGGATCGACTATCTTTCTGGCACGTTGATAGCCGGATATCGCTTCCGGGACTCCAACATCAACTTTTTGAATGCGCAAACGCTTTTCAGCGGCGCTATGATCGGAGTCGAATTTTAAGGTACAGGCAACTTCCCATTCGGACTTAAAATTTTATTGTCTTCCATCGTTTAAACTGAACCGCACCGGGTTGGGCATCCATGTGCTGATCGGCGACCGCAGCGGAGACTGTGCGAGCATCGAGTTTTTGGACAGTAAAATGGTGACCCATACCGGGTCGCAGCTGCCGGTCAGGGTCCTGACCAATGACACCTATGCGGCCTCGATGTACCACTAGCAAAACGGTAAGGCGCCGGTGCTTGATCCGGGCCAATCCATTGGGCGATTTATTCAGGCGGCCGGCATGCTTGATAAGTACGATCCCCTGGCGGACTTTCCAGACAGCATGACGTTCAACCTCTGACCCTAGATATAGGATGCACCCAACAGCGCAACGGAGCAAATTATGAAAGATTCCTTGAAAGCCGGCCTGACGTTTAATTTTCAATACCGGGTTCCGGAGAACAAAACCGTCCCGTATCTCTACCCTGAAGCACCGGAATTTCAGAAGATGCCTAAAGTTCTGGCGACCGGGTTTATGGTGGGTCTGTTTGAGTGGACCTGTATCCAGGCCATTAACCCGCATCTAGACTGGCCCGAGGAGCAAACCGTCGGCATCGGGTTGAACCTGAATCACCTGGCAGCCACGCCACCGGGTTTGACCGTTACGGTAGCGGTGAAACTCAAGGAAGTCGACGGCCGACGGCTGGTTTTTTCGATTGTTGCCGATGACGGTCTCGACAAGATCTCTGAAGGGACCCACGAGCGCTTTGTCATCGATGCCGCAAAATTTAACAAGAAGGTCGCCGAAAAAGGTCAAAGGCCGGGCACCTGAGACCTGGCGCTTTTTTAGGACAGGGGTAGTGTTCTTTTGTAGGCAAAAGGAAACAGGCCTTCTTCACTCAATTTTTCTATTTTCTGAATCGAGTCTTCCAGGTGTTGAATCATTATGGCCTTGGCCTTAAGGGCATTTTTTTCTTCGATGGCCTGAACCAGCTGTTCGTGTTGTGAGACCACCAGGTCGAACCAGTCATCAATCGTCATGAAGACCTCGTTGCTCAGATTGGTGTTTCTTTCAATCAGCGACGCCAGACCTTCGTTGACACGCTCCATGATTTTGTTATGCGTGGCGGAAATATACAGATTGTGAAGCATGATCTCCCAGTATGAACGCTCCTTTTTTTTATCTTCGGCTTCACCGTTGCCGGACTTCAGCTTTTCAATACAGGCTCTCATTTTCATCAAATCTTCATCCGTACGACGGTGGGCTGCCAATTCCGCTGCTGATACGTTCAAAATCCAGCGCATTTCCATAACCTGCGGCAGGAGATCTTCGAGCCAGAAAGGCATAAACTGCATGCTATCGGTGAAGTCGCTCAGAAATGGCGTTTGCACGAATATGCCCTGGCGTTCCACCGATTCAAGAACCCCCCAGGCTTCCAGGGTAATAATGGCTTCACGCAGCAATGAGCGGCTGACGCCTAACATTTCCGCAAGATCCCGTTCGGCGGGAAGCTTGCTGCCTTTGGTGTACATCTTGGTTTTGATGAGCTCTTTAAGTTGGGCGATAACCTCGTCTCTTTTCTTTTTCAACGATTTTTCCTCGGCGCTTTTTTTGGTCAACCAGTGGTTTGAAATAGCATCATTTTCGGGCTTGCCAATAGTATTGCTTTATTTACAGGTGAGAAATTGGATGATTTGACCGTTATTAGATAATAGGTCTTTATTTTAATATCTTAATAATATTTTCAATGTCAAGACAGGCGAAAATCTACCCATTTAATATTGACAAAACAGCGCAGATTGGGTAGATTTTTTTGGTAGGACCACAGGTCAACCAAAGACGCCTTTTTTTAGCCCCAGAACCGCCATTGTTGCGCTTTAACGGTTGATCCGAAGATCAAAACAGGTTTTGATGATTTTCACCAGGGAGGGTTTAGCATATGTCGGACAACATAAAAGTGGCCCAAAACAATCCGCAATTGACCAGCGAGCGGGTCGCCCGTTTGCGCGCACGCCTGGTCGAAGCTCGCCCGCAGGTTTTTGCCGAAAGGGCGCTGCTGGTGACCGCAGCGTATCAAAATGCCGAAAACGACCCACCGACAATTTACCGCGCCAAAGCCCTGGATCGAATCCTGCGCAAAAGCGCGATCAGCATAAAGGCCGATGAATTGATCGTGGGCTGCAAGGTTCCCGTGGCCAAAGGATCCCCGGTTTATCCTGAATTCAATGTGAAATGGCTTGAAGATGAGCTGGACACCCTGGCCGGCAGGGAAGAAACATCTTTTGACATTGACGCCGAAACGAAAATGGCCCTAAAAGAGCGGGTTATCCCCTATTGGAAAGGGCGAACCGTTTATGACCGCATTTTAGAAAAGGCACCGGAGAAGGCATTGGCGGCCGAAGAAGAGGGTCTTTTATTTCATTATTACATCGATCGCAGCATCGGCCATATCTCGGTTAATTATGAAAAAGTACTCCAACTGGGGTTTTGCGGAATCAAGGCCGAAATTGCCGCCCGGCAGGCGCGGTTGGCTGAAACCCAGGCCGATTTTTCACAAAAAAGCGCCTTTTATGATGCCCTCATAATAGTCGCCGACGCGGCGATCGCTTTTTCGCATCGATATGCAGAGTTGGCTTCCGATCTGGCGGCCGACTGCGCAGATCCGGTTCGCCGCGGGGAGCTGGAGAACATTGCTCTCATTTGCCGGCGTGTGCCGCAACACGGAGCTGAAACCTTGCACGAGGCGCTGCAGTCCTTCTGGTTTGTCCATCTCATCTTGAATCTTGAAAGCAATTCTTACGCCATTTCCCCCGGCCGCTTTTGCCAGTATGTCTACCCGTTTTATCAGGCCGACCTCGAAAGCGGAAAAACCGATGAAGCCGGAGCGCAGGAATTGATCAATTGCCTGTGGATCAAATTTAACGAAATGACAGTGGCCAAAGCCGGTGCTTCCGCCAAAGCCAGCAACACCTATGTTGATTTTCAAAACCTGAATATCGGCGGCCTCGGGGCCGATGGCCGCGACGGCACCAATGACATCTCTTATTTTTGCCTTAACGCCCTTGATGCCCTGGCGCTCCCCCAGCCCCAGCTATCGTGTCTGGTCAGTTCCAAAACCGATAAGGATTTTATGATGCGGGCCTGTGAGGTTGTGCGCAACGGAACCGGCATGCCCGCCATGTTCAATGATGATGTCAAAGTCATCAGTTTGTTATCCAGCGGCAAAACACTGCTGGATGCCCGCAATGGCGGTGTTAACGGATGTGTCGAGGTCAATGCCCAGGGGTGCGACAACATGGCCTCCACCGGATATGTGAATTTACCCAAATGCCTCGAGCTGGCGCTCAACAACGGCGTCAGTATGACCAGTGGCAAACAGCTGGGACCGCGGACGGGTAATATCACCGGTTTCAACGCCTTTGAAGATGTGTGGCAGGCCTTTGGCCAACAGCTTAAAGCGGCGGTGGCCCTGAAGGTCTCCTATGATACGGCCGCCCTAAAAGCCTTTGCCAAACACTGCCCCGTCGTCTTTACATCCCTGGTGATGGACGATTGCATTGAAAAGGGAAAAGATTTTCATCAGGGCGGCGCGCGCTACAATGCGCCCATGATGTGCGGTGTGGGGCTGGGCACCTTGACGGACTCGCTGGCGGCCATCCGACAATTTTGTTTTTCGACCGGACAATACACTCTTGCGCAAATTCATGCAGCCCTGTCAGACGATTTTTCGTCCCAGCCACTTTTACAGAAGCAACTCTGGAAAAATGGCCCGAAATTCGGCAACAACCATAAACACGTCGACCGGCTGGCAGCCAATAGCGTGAATCTGTTCAGTGACATCCTCGGCGGCCATCTGAATGCTCACGGCGAAGCGTATCGTGCCAACATGATCCCCACGACAACCCACATTCCCATGGGGCATGCCACGGCGGCGACTCCCGACGGTCGTTTTGCCGGTGCGCCCCTGTCTGAAGGCGTATCTCCCGTCCAGGGGCAGGATATGTCCGGGCCCACCGGCGTGATTCTATCACTGGTCAAGGTCGACCATGCCCGCACGGCGGGCACCCTGCTGAACATGAAATTTACACCGCAAATTTTAGCCTGCCGGGAGCAATTGGAGAAATTTTCCGAACTGATACGGACCTATTTCGACCTCGGGGGCTACCACATGCAGTTCAACGTGGTTTCCAAAGAAACGCTGCTGGCCGCTCAGAAAGACCCCCGGTCGTATCGTTCTTTGATTGTAAGGGTCGCCGGCTACAGTGACTATTTTGTTTCGCTGAGCAAAGATTTGCAGGATGAAATCATCATGCGTACCGCCCACGGGGTCGAGTGATGCTGCAAACCGATACAGCCCTGGTATTTGATATCAAGCATTATGCCATTCATGACGGACCGGGTATCCGGACCACCGTTTTCATGAAAGGTTGCCCCTTAAGATGCCGGTGGTGCGCCAATCCCGAATCACAAAATGCCCACCCGGAAGTGCTGTACAACCGGGATCATTGCACCCTGTGCCGCGAATGCGAGCAGGCCTGTCCGAATGCCGCCGTTGAATTTGAGTCCGGCCGGCGCCGGCACTATCCGGAGCGCTGCACCGGATGCGGCCTCTGTGCCCGGGTCTGCCTGTCCGATGCGGTCGTACTGTGCGGTTATACGATTGATGTCAAAACGCTCTGGCAGCAGATCAAAGCGGATCGTGCCTTCTGGGACCGCTCCAGCGGCGGCGTCACCCTCTCCGGCGGTGAGCCCTTGCTCCAACGGGAGTTTGCCCGGGCGTTTCTTTCCCATTGCCAGAGCCGCCGGGTCCATACGGCGATTGAAACCTGCGGTCATGCGGCTGAAGCGCATTTCGATGCCATGCTTTCGCATGTGGACCTGGTCATCTTTGATTTTAAAATGGAAGACACCGCTGCCCATGCGCGGTACACGGCCGTATCGAACCATCGGATCAAAACCAATTTATTAAACCTGTTAAAAAGCAACAAAGATGTTCTGGTGCGCTGGCCGCTGATACCCGGTTACAATGATTCTCCGGGCATGATCAAAAAAACCGGTGCGTTTCTGGCAAAAGCTCGTACGGGGCTCCCGGTTGAAGTTTTGCCCTATCATGGCCTGGGAGCGAATAAATACGCGCACCTGGGTCGGCCCTATGCACTTTCAGAAGTTAAAACGCCCGACGACCTTCAACTGAAAGCGGTGGCCGATTCTCTGCGCGGATTTGATCTGGATCTCAAGCTGGCTTACAGCCAGCAAACCGAAAAACGGATCTAACACAGCACCTTAATATTTTCATACCGGGGGGGACAAATGCCTTTAAAAGATAAGACAGCCCTGGTAACCGGTGCCAGAGTCGGTATCGGCAGGGCCATTGCCGTGCATCTGGCCGATCAGGGTGCCAATATCATCGCCTGTTCACGAACACTTTCGCCGGATGACACCGTTATTGCAGAGTGCGCCTCCAAAGGATCAAAGGCCCTGGCGGTGGCAGCCGATGTCGCTGCGCTGCAGGATTGCGTGCAAGTCGTAAAAAAAGGGATAGATCGTTTCGGGCGAATTGATATCCTGGTCAATAATGCCGGCATATATCCTTCAGCACCTTTGCTGGAAATAGACGAGCAGACCTGGGACCGGGTTTTTGCCGTCAATCTTAAGGGGACCCTGTTTGCCGCCCAGAGCGTGGCCAAACTGGCAATGATTCCTCAAAAAAGCGGTAGAATTATCAATATCAGCTCCTGCGATGGCCGACGGCCGACAGCCGGAATCGCCCATTATGCTGCATCCAAGGCCGGTGTTATCAGTCTGACCAAATCGATGGCCCTGGAGCTGGCGCCCCATAACATCACCGCCAATGCGGTTGCGCCGGGCTGGGTGGAAACCGAAGCCATACTGAAGTCCGATCGCTGGAAAACGGCTGTTGAGGAAATTCCGCTGGGCAGGCTTGCCCGGCCGGAAGAGATCGCCGGGATGGTCGCCTTTCTAGCAGACGGCAGTGCCGGGTATATTACCGGCGCGACGTTTGATATCAACGGCGGCCTCATTATGGATTAGAAAACATCATACCTGTTGATTGATTTTACGGAAAGAAGGACAACATGAAGCACATCTCCTTTGCAGCGCTTGCCGATAAAGCGGCTGAATTAAATCAGGCCGGCGAAAAATGGCATTTTCACATGATCGGCCGCGCCTGCATATTCAGCCGGTTAAAGAACGAATATGAAATCATCATCGAAATCGAATCGACGGGTGAAGAATTGGCGTGCCGTTTTTCCGAAAAACCCCTATCGGAAACGCGCCGGATGGCCGAACTGTGCTACGGGCCCGGCTTTTTAAACAATGAAGAGAACTCTGATGACACGATTACGACTGATCAGAAGGCGGATCAAAACGAAGCATTCGGTACGATAATGGATCGCGCCCGGGCCAGTTGCGCAGCCGGCACAGCCTGGCACAACCATCATCTTTTCCCCGGGTGCATTTTCAATCCTCAAAGAGGAAAACACAGCATTGTTTTTGAAGATGAAAGCAATGGAGAAGCGCTGTATGCATACTATGACCATGATCCGGTAAAAGATCTGGCCAAACTGGAAGCGCTTTTTTTCGCTAAATGATGACCCCGTCAAAATAGATCCGGGGAGGAGAAATAACATTATTGCTGCCGGCCGGGTGTCCCCATTGCACTGAATGCGCCAACCAATTCCGGTGGGTTTTTGAAGGCAGCGTGTGCCCCGGCGCGCTCTAATTCATCTTTGGTTCCGTATCCCCACAGAACGCCAAAACCACTGACGTCATTTTCTTTCGCACCGATCATATCGTGCTCGCGATCACCGATCATCGCCGCCTCAGAAGGCGCCATCCTTTCTGTTTGCAGAATATGGGAAATGAGACTTGTCTTATCGCCCCGGGTCCCATCGAGCTCGCATCCATGGATACATTTAAAGTAGCGTAGCAAATCAAAGTGAGCGATAATCCGCTTTGCAAATAGGGTGGGTTTTGACGTGGCCACATAGAGTGTATGGCCATCTTTCTGCAGGGCTTGCAGTGCATCAGGAATGCCGTCATAGACCTGATTTTCAAATAGCCCGACGGTGCCAAAGCGTTGACGATAAAGCGTAACGGCCTTTTCAATAAGTGCCTGGTCGTCAGAAGCCAGCAGCTTCGCGAAACTGTCCCGTAATGGGGGGCCGATGCACCAGCGTAAATTCTCCCCGGGCGGCAATGGTTTGCCCAGCTTCTCCAGTGCATACAGGATGCATCTGGTAATACCTGCCAGAGGGTCGGTCAGCGTACCATCCAGATCAAATAAGAGATTCATTGTTTTTCCTGCGAAGTTTCTTTTTTCTGGACATAGCACTGTATGTCCAACGACAAAAGCTAAGCGGCGCCGCTTTTTGGCGTCCGCTTCAGCGACTTGTTAGGTGAAAAGCTTTTGCCCCCAGGCTGGGAATCAGGGCCCGCAACTGTTACTGGTTGACCGCCGCCATTCCTTCGGGCGAGTATCGATCCCCGAGCACCTGATCAGCCAATTCATTGAGCGTAGCTCGATTCTCCTCTGTGAGGCGACAGTCAAGTGCTCCCAGGTTGGTCTGGAGATTGGCGAGCTTGGTCGTGCCTGGAATGGCTACAACATGATCCCCGTGGTCCAACACCCAAGCCAAAGCAACCTGCGCTGCCACGCATCCCTTTTGGGCAGCAATCTCCTTGATCGCCTCCACCAGTTTGAGGTTAGACTCGATGTTTCCCGGCTGAAACCGAGGCTGCATCTGGGTCCGGAAATCAGTCTCGCTGGTGGGCCGATCGCTGGTTGAGGTGTAGCGGCCGGTCAACATTCCCCTACCTAAGGGCGAGTAGGCTACCAAGCTGATGCCAAGCTCCACACATGTGGGGAGTATGTCCTTCTCAATATCCCGGCTAAATATCGAGTACTCGGTCTGAAGGGCAGCAATGGGATGAACAGCATGTGCCCGCTCAATCGTCTTGGCTGAAGCCTCTGACAAGCCAACAGCCCTGATCTTGCCCTCTTGAACTAACTTCGCCATCTCGCCGACTGTATCCTCGATCTGCGTGGCCGGATCAACACGGTGGAGATAATACAGGTCGATCTTCTCGATACCCAGACGCTTAAGACTCTTTTCGCAAGAGTTCCGGACATTGGCCGGAGAGCCGTCCACCCCCACGAAGGCGCCCGTGGCCGGGTCCCGTTGGGGACCAAACTTGGTCGCCAGAACAATTTGGTCCCAACGTCCGGCGAAAGCCTTACCCAGTAGTTGCTCGTTGCGTCCTTGGCCGTAGATTTCCGCGGTATCAAAATGAGTGATACCCAGATCTACGGCCCGGTGGAGTAGATTGATGGCCTCCGACTCTTGCGTCGGTTCCCCGTAAAACTCGGAAAGTCCCATACATCCAAGTCCAATGGCCGATACTGAAATCCCTGATTGCCCAAGATTACGCGACAACATAACGCCTCCTTTACCCCTATACATAGACTTGATTCCTATTCCCTCAATTAGCACCTAACGTCAGTGAGTTGCATTTTTGCATGCATACTGGTCAAATGATGGAAAAATACGATGATATTATAAAAATGCGTTTTGTTTACTTTCCACACAGAATCCGCAATACAAAAAATTATACAATCGAACGCTGACTTACGCAACAAACTGTGAACGGTGTTTTTTAGTACGCTGATTTTTCTTCCCGTTCATCATTTGATAAACGCTAAAAAGAAAAATGAGTCTGCATATGATCAGAAAATTCGAAGATATTTTAGACATTGCTCAGCATTTATTTTTTCACCTCTTTGCAATTAACTTAGACAAACGTTTCTCCGCTGAATAATTTTTCATAGCGGGCATAGTTTTCCAGCAGGCGATCACCAAGCATTGCGGCCAGACGCTGAAAGAAGATCAGGCCATTGGCAGGATCTATTTCTAATAGCTTTCTCAGTTTGCGCCGGTGAAGTTTGCGGATCGTCGTCGCTGCAACGCATACTGCAGTTGCGGAATACGTCGCGCGGCCCACCAGACTGGACCATCCAAAGGTCTCGCCGGGGCGACTGACGATATGGACCACATGACCGGTTTCACCCATCTTCAAATGGACACGGCCGATCAACAGAAGATATGCGTGATCCGCCGGGTCCCCTTTTTCAAAGAGAATATCGCCCTTCGCATATTCTTCTTTGGCCGAAGCAGCGGTGAGCCCATCCACAAAGTCCTGGCCCACTCCGCGTGTAAGATCTACCTGCTGAATATACATGCGTTGTGCTCCTTTCTGCAGACGCTTTCACACCGGCATTCTGTATGAAAATTACATAGCAATCTAATCCGCTAGACCCATTAGCACGAACTACTTCCGAGCGTCAATAAAGGGCCTAAACTTTCAAATCCCAAATTTCCTGAAATTATTGAAAAAGAACAAAAGCTGCTTAATTTAACCTCACCGTAAACGATTTCGCAATGCTTATCGCCGCCAAAAGTAATGATGATGCTGCATTACCTGACAGACAAAAATGTTTTTCAAGTCGTTTTGGCCGTAATCGGACTGTTGAGCTGTATCGGGTTGCTGAACGGTTGCACCGAGGTGGTTGTGCCCGGGGCGATGGCCGGGGGCGGCGAGTACTATCGCTATACGACCTCGAATATTGCCAAAGAAACCCTAATGGGCGATGAGCCAGAGATTACAGCGGCTGCCCGAAAGGCCCTGACACGCATGGACGTGCGGGTGCATTCAGTAACGCCCTATACAGATGAGACCGTTATTCTGGCCTCTACACCTGAATTGGCGATTAACATCAAAATTGTTCCGGTGACATCCAAATCCACCCAGGTTATTGTGGATGCCAAAGAAGATCACATCATCAAAAAAGACAAAGCAACCGCCGATGCCATCTTAGCCCAGATTCGACAGGCGCTGGCCGATGAGGCTTCCGCTGATAATGTGTTTTCAAAGGTTTTTGTAAAAAACAATTGTCAACACCGCATTTATGTGGCCGTGCGTTTTTTGACGGCTAAAAGTGAGCCGGAACACTGGGCAACCCGGGGCTGGTTTTCGCTGAATGCGGGCCAAAAAAAACACATTGCCGATACCCGCAACCGCTTCATTTATTTTTATGCCGAAACACGCTTGAAGGATAAACGGTACTGGGGAGGCAATGATTTTTACTGGTTCGAAGGCCAGCGCTTCGGATTTTTCAAAGCGGATTTTGGCCATGAAACCGGTGACATCACCCAATCCTTCGGTTGTGATTAACGTCTGCTGACGTATTGCCAATGCACCTCCCCCCTTTTATTGCGCGGCAAAATTAAATCTTGACATATGCCACAATGTGGTATATCGCGATCTCAGTAGGTTGCACCAAGTTGCTAAACAGCTAATTCATCCCGTTTAATTGTACGCTGACCCTGAGCGGTAGTGCGATTAAGATCTTTGAACTCGAATGCGACAGCCGTTAAATGGAGGTGAGGCATGGAAGCTGCGACAGACTATCGAAAATGCAAACGGTTTTACCATAATTCCACTATTTTGCTGGAGGATGAGCACAAAGGCTCCTTTGCCTATGGTAAAATTTGTAATATGAGTGGTGCCGGTATGTTTTTTGTCACAGAATTTGCCTTCCGACCCGGAACGCAGGTTCGATTCAGACTTGGTAACCCACCTTTTAAATCCTGCCCCAATGAATTTTGCGGAATCGTTAAATGGTGCAAGGACACCGGCGATGAGGACGGCTCTGATTATGCGTTTGGTGTCGGTGTTGAATTCTGCTAAAACCTGTCCAAAGAATGCATCTAACGCCCGAGAGCTGCGTTTTCCAGGATAAATGGATTACACATCTATTTTATAAACGCTAAGGTGTGCATCACAGGATAAATGGATTACACATCTATTTTATAAACGCTAAGGTGTGCATCACAGGATAAATGGATTACACGTCTATTTTATAAACGCTAAGGTGTGCATCACAGGATAAATGGATTACACACCTATTTTTATTGTAAATTAAGGTGTGCATCAAACCGATTCAAAATACTCGAATACTAACGTGTATACTCCGTTTTTGAAATGATTTTGCGCCTTGTCCTCGGACGCTAACTACTATTTTTAGGACAGGTTTGTGTCATTTTTAAAAATTAAAGATTAAAACCCCATTTCCCCGGTTGGGAAAATGGGGTTTTTTAGTAAGTGTATTGGAAAGCTGGAAAGAGCTCAATTTGTTCCCGGATTGATTTAGGCGGCAACCTTACATTTTGCCAAAGCATCCGGGTCTTTCCAACAGATACTGATCGTTGAACCAATTTTCAGGTGCGATGGTTTCTGTATTTCGCACACCATTTTCGTGCACTGGCTGATGAACGAGCGTCCGGTAACGCGGCTGACCGCTGCAGCCAGCTAATCTTTTTTCCAGCTTGCGTCTTGGACCGGGCGCAGGATGATCATTTAAATTCGATTACCACGCGGCTGTTTGTTTGGCTGTTTGCCGAGTGTGCACCAGCGTCTACAGCTGAAATTTTTGAAGATTCAACCCCTTTTGCGATCAGATAGTTTTTGACGGTGTTGGCACGAACTTCCGACACCATCTGATCATAAGATGACGTGCCGGTTGCATCTGAAAACCCGATTACATTAATTTTGGTTTGCGGATTTTTTGCCAGAAAGAGCGCGACACGATCTAGCCTTTCATATGCTGTGGCGGTCAGATCATTTGAGTTGGCGCTAAAATAGACGATGAAAGGTTTATCGGGATTGATACCTAAAGCCGACTGGGAAGTCGAAGTCTGAGTCGGGGTACTGGGTTTAACCGCTGCCGGGGCACGAGACGTTCTGCCCGTCGCCTGTTTGTTTACAAAAGGAAATACATCAGTATAGCCGGTGATGTCTGTTACTAAAAGAATAACAAAAACCAATAAAACAACGATAAGAAACGTTTCAAAAAAGCCGCTGCCAGCCGGTAGCTGATCCATCTGATCTGCGATCTGTTCGAGCTCGGCGTCTGTCAGGCTATTCACCTGGGCTTGAACCGCTGCAGGATCGATTCCCCGGGATTCCAGAACCGCCTTGATATCCTCTCTGATCAGGTAAATGCTCAATCGATCCCGTATACGCTCTCCACGGTCTAAATGAATTGTTTCCTCGGTGCTGATGATTGCCGCCCATACCGATTGATAGGGTCCGGATATCATCAGTATGTGGAACGCCAGCATCCAGACAGCGGGTTTTAATATCTTGCGAATGATGTCCAAATGAGATCTCCTTTAGCGCGGGTTGAATTCCAAATATCGAGGCGGCACAACTCTGTAATTCATAGCGCCTCTTTGAAAATGGCATGGCGAGTCAACACGCTTTTATGTTGTCAATTTTTTCTGGGGCGGCACCCGATTAGCTGTTTTAAAACCGCCTCTTAATGCCGCCGGCCACCGGAAATCGAGGGGCTCAAAAAGTACAGGCTATCCCAGTCGCCCAAAATGGAACAACCGAGATAGCCTAGCCATAACACCAAACCGCGAAAAAAGAGGGCAAGCATTATGGATCTAGTATATGGTAGCACTAGTGGTTAATGGAAAACAATATATATTATTGCAGGGGTTACATTTTTTTTAAAACCAAAGCCGAAATCAGAACGCCAATTACCTCAGGGCCCCTGCGCTTATGCCAGCCCCGCATCCTCAAACAGCTTTTTCATGCCAGATTTATTCGTAAATATCTCTTCACGGGTCAGGCCTTCCAGTTCATGGGGAAACACCAGCCACTGATCGGTCTCATGAATATAGTAATCCGGAACGATGTCTGTTAGATTAAATTTGGGCTTAAACCAGGCCGTCGCAACCCGGATGTCCTTTGGCAGATTGCGTCGCATTTTCGCCGTCAGGGTCTCGATAACAGCCTTGATGCTGTTGCCGGTATCAAAGACATCATCGACGATCAGCAGGCCGTCTTCCCAGTTGGCCTGCCGGATAACATACTCGAGTCCATGGACGCGGACTTTTTTGTCTCTTTTTTTGATGCCGTAATAAGAAGAGGTGCGGATAGCGATATGATCGGTTTTAACACCCAGATGGTCCATTATTTCCTGGACTGCAATCCCTACGGGCGTACCGCCCCGCCAAACGCCGATAATAAAACTGGGTCTGAACCCGCTTTTAAAAATGCGCAGACCCAGCTCAAATGAATCATTTAACAATTCCTGGGCGGTCAGGTATCGTTTTTCATCAACCATAATCAGCTAACGGGGTTCCCTGTCATGAGATCAATTCGAAGCTATCTCAAAAATGCATCTTACGCCCAAGGGCTGCGTTAAAAACCGATTCAAAATGCTCGAATACTGTCGTGTATGCTCCACTTTTGAATCGGTTTTCGCCTTGCCCTTAGACGTAATCTACTATTTTTGAGACAGCTTCTCGTTATCCTCATTATATTTTTCAATGCCGCTCTTAGTCAAACGAAAAATCGACTTCATCTGATGATAGCCTTAATTATTAGACGGACCTCAAGTGAGTCTTGTAAACGGCTTGCCATGAGTGTTAAGCGACACCTTATCATAGGGCAGCGATTCTCTGGGATGCCCCGGCTTGACTTCATCCGGGTGGCCGATAGCAATAATGGATACCACCTTCATCCGCGCCGGCAGATTGAGGTGTTCGGCGATATAGCCTTCGGCCGTCTGGCGGTCATCGTGTTTCCTTTCTCTGATCTGAATCCAGCAACTGCCCAACTCAAGGGATGTAGCCGCCAGATGGATAAAAGCTGACGCAATCGATGCGTCCTCGATCCATACATCGGCTATTTGTGGGTCGCCGCAGACGACAATTCCCAGGGTCGCATTTTTTAAAAACGTGGCGCCATGTGGCTTTGCACGGGACAGTTTTTGCAGCAGATCGGGTTCGGTCACAACCACAAATTCCCATGAATTTTTACCCATTGATGTCGGGGCGCGCAGCGCCGCCTCTATCAATTGATCAATCGTTGCCGAATCCACCGGTTTGTCCAGGTATTTTCGAATACTTCTGCGCTTTTTTAAAAGTTCTAAAAACATCATCACCCTCCTTAAAAACGATCTCAAAAATGCATCTAACGCCCAAGGGCTGTGTTCTCCAGGATAAATGGATTACACATCTATTTTTGAGATCGTTTTTACAATTTTGTTTTACTCCGGGTATGCGAACGAATTTAATTGGTCACCAAAAATTAAGTTAATCACTTGCAGCTACCTCTAAGACTTTGAGGATTTGAATTTGAGCGAAGGCCATGATAAAATTTTTTTATGGTACAGTCAAAGAAAATAAGACCGATGAAAATTTTAAAAGAAAAAATAAGTTATAGGGTGATATGCGCTTTAGGCGCGATGCTGGTTATTTTGGTGCTGGCAAGTAGTGCTGCAGCACAGGAAGTGGCGGTTATCAAAGTCCAATACCGGCGCGCAGCTGAGCTGGTGCCAGTTGTTCAAAGCCTGCTTTCAGATGACGGCAGCGTTACCGTCAGTCAGCGGGTCAATTCACTGGTCATCGTGGATAGCGCCGAGGCGATCCAACGCGTGTACGACTATGTTGAACGATTTGACACTCGGGTTGAACAGGTCCGCATACGCGTGCGATTTCATAGCGGCCACACCGGAGATCAGGAAGCGCACGCCGTTGGCGGCCGGTATTCCAGCAACGACCGCCGGGTTGATGCCGGGGGCCGAAAAAAAGAAGGAACGAGCATTAATTTTAGAAGTCGCGCCTACCGGCAAAGCGGCAGCGCCGAGGCTTTTGTGGTTGCCATGTCCGGCAGCCCGGCTTTTGTTCGCACAGGAAAAGAAATCCCTTATTTGAGCAGTTCGCCTTTTATCAGGCGCCATGCTCCGGGCGGCGCAACGGTCGAATGGCATAGCGTTGAAAGCGGATTTGAAGTCACACCGACACTCGCTGGCGACAATGTCATCTTAAAAATTGTTCCGCGCATCGCCTATGACGACCGTGACGATACGGTTATCCGTTTTTTCGGGGCTCAGACGGAATTGACAGTGCCATTCGGGCAATGGGTGGAGATCGGCGGGGCGGACAACCGGCAAAACGAAATTATTCAAGAGATTCTTTCCCAGCGCACCGGCAGGGGGCAGACCACTCATTCGATGTCAATATTGGTAGAACGACCCTAGCAATTTCTGGCCATAAATGGCTCATTTCTATACGGAAATTCTATCTTTCAATTTCTAACACTTGAACACCGGCACCTGTTTACACACCATTTTCTCCCATCGAAGTTTTACTGAAGTCCAAAGCCTTGAAGACCAAGGAGAGGCTAATCTGATTTTACCTTGCACACTGATCCCTGAGGCCTTATAACAAATAACGGTGCTTATTTTATACACTATAAGATTTGATCGTCAGGTTAATGTTCTATTGAGCATTTAATCAACACCCTTCCAAGGCATTAAAGGGGGAAAGGAGGGGATTGTATGAAGTCGCTTTTAATATTGATAATCGCGGCCGTTTTTCTGGCGCCGGCTACCGCCGGTTCTGCTGATTGTGGCCCGATGACCAGCGGCCATAATCTTCTGGCTTGCATCGAAAGCAGCGATCCACAGCTTTACGGCTATGGTCTGGGATTTATCTCAGGTGTCACATTTGCCTACCGTGCAATACATGATGGTGCAGTGAAGCCGGAAAAGATTTGCATCCCAAAAGGCGTTAAAATAAAAGAGGTGAAGCTGGTTGTCGAAGACTACCTGTCCAATCATCCCGACAAGCTGGACCAAACACCCTGGGTGCTGGTATCCGAAGCCATTAGAGAGGCCTTCCGGTGTTACTGAAACCCTTGGGTTGTGCCTGAAATCGGTTCGTCAGTTGACACGTTATCTTTTAAAAAGCGGGTAAGCGACAAGGCCAGAAGCCGGCGAGTCCGGATAATTGAAAGTCAAAAGGCACAAAGGATTAAGGCTTCGAGCCTTCTGGGATCCCGGCCTCCCGGCAAAAAATAAAGGGTAAGCGCATTATGGCCAAAATTATTCCCCTCGAAAATGAAGATCAGGACCGCTGGAAACAACACAATACCCATGTGCTCGAGGCGGTTCAAGATAAGGCACTGAAAGAAATGATCAAGCAGGTCCTGCATTTACATGAAATGGAGCATAGCGGTGAATGGCGCCAGGCACATCATCGGCTTGATTTTTCAAAATCCACATTCCGGGATTATCTGCAACTTTACGCGCGCTGGTCGATTCCCGAATTTCGAATTCTCGAAGAAGCCGTATTTGAAAACCTCGATGAGCTCAAGCGCAAGGGGTTATACAGCGTTTTGATTCGGCTTAGAAAAGAGAAAGATGCAAAGTAATTAGCCGGGTCTCTGGTTTGTCAATGGTTTAATGCGGCGCAAGAATTACCCGTTTGCGCCGGACCGGGAGTAACAAATGATAAAAAAACCTCGTACCGAACTCACCAAGAGGGCTTCCGGCCTGGGTTTTAGACAGGGCTATGAAATCGCCAATCGAACCCGGATTGATGAAAGCATCGACCAGGGGGCCTTCGTCGATATGGTTTTAGAAGCGGTGCTGAATTCTCTTGAAACGACGGTTTTTCAGTCATTATCTGACGAGCTTGATGCGATGAATGATCAATATCCGGCCTTTGACAGCTGGAAAGTCTTCGCCGATGGTGTTGTCAAAGGCGCCGGTGAAAACTTTTTGGATCGCACCGCCGATCAGGAATAATGCACCTGCGGAAAAAATGTCTCTCGCGATTCATATCCTACCCCCGGTATCTGAGATGCCGGTCAAAAAGCCTTACCTTTGAAAGCCGCCTTTCACCGTACAGGAGGCTTTCCGGATTCACCCATGCGTCTTTTCCGAATCACTGCTTGCGCTGCCCCCTGATTGCTGAATGAGCTTGGCCACCAGCCCCGTCCAGCCGGTTTGATGGCTGGCACCCAGACCGGCACCATTGTCACCGTGGAAGTATTCGTTGAACAGAATCAAATTTTGCCAGTGCGGGTCTTTGTCAAAGATGTCCAGACCACCGTATATTGGTCGCTTGCCGTTGCGCTTGCGTAAAAATAACCGAATCAATCGTCGCGAAAGTTCAGTGGCAACCTGGCCCAGATTCATCATGTTGCCCGACCCGGTGGGGCACTCAACTTTGAGATCATCGCCAAAATAGTGATTAAATTTCTGCAGGGCTTCAATCAGCAAATAATTAATCGGAAACCAGATCGGCCCGCGCCAGTTGGAATTGCCACCAAACAGACCACTTTGCGATTCAGCCGGCTGGTAATTAATCGTGTGGGCGGTGCCATTGACATGGAACGTATACGGATGGTCTTTATGGTATTTGGAAACGGACCGAATGCCAAATTCTGAAAGAAATTCATTTTCATCGAGCAGGGGCTGAAGAACTTGAATCAGGTGATCGCGATTGACAATTGACAACAGCCGGCGCGAGTGCCTGCCCGGGGCTCTGACGCAGGCGACATGACCGCCGTCTCTGAGGTAGATGCGGTTCTGGAAAAACCAGTTCATGCGGCGTTTAAATTCCGGTAGCATGTCAACCACATCGAGCTCAAGCGTCTCTACGGCCAGCAGCGGCATCAGGCCCACCAGCGAGCGCACCTTAAGCGGGACAATGCCACCATCCGGCAGATGCAGGGCGTCATAAAAGAATCCATCTTCTTCATTCCACAGGCTGACACCCCGGCGATATTCACCGGTCATGGCGCGCGCAATGCGCAAAAAGTGCTCGAAGAATTTACTGGCACTGTCCTGATAAACGGGGTTATACTGCGCCAGTTCCAACGCCATCTTGAGCATAACCAGACTGTAAAAACCCATCCAGGCGGTCCCATCGGATTGATCAATACGCCCGCCGGTGGGCAACGGTGCGCTGCGATCAAAAACACTGATGTTATCCAATCCCAGAAAACCGCCCTGGAACACATTGTGGCCTTCTACATCTTTTTTGTTGACCCACCAGGTAAAATTGAGCAGCAACTTGTGATAAATGCTCTCAAGGAAATCTATATCGGCCGTGCCCTCTTGCTTGGCGTCAATTTGATAAACACGCCAGGCCGCCCAGGCATGCACAGGCGGATTGACGTCGCCAAACTTCCACTCATAGGCCGGTAGCTGCCCGTTGGGATGCATGTACCATTCACGGGCCATCAATGCCAGCTGGCGTTTGGCAAAATCGGCATCGACCAGGGCCAATGGAAGACAATGAAAGGCCAGATCCCATGCCGCATACCAGGGGTATTCCCATTTATCGGGCATGGAGATGATATCGAAATTGTAAAGATGCTGCCACTCATGATTGCGCGCGGTATGCCGGGTCGCCGGGACCGACCGAAAACTGGGATCGCCCCTTAGCCATTGCTCCACATTATAATAGTAGAATTGTTTGGTCCAGAGCATGCCGGCCAGCGCCTGCCGCTGTACTTTTTTTTCGTCTTCGCTCAGTTGCGGCTTTTGAATTGCGGCATAATACTCATCGGCTTCCAACCGACGCTTTTCAACGATGGCGTCAAAATCATCGAATGCCGACCGCAAGGCTTTATTGCTGAGGCGCAATCGGATGATGTGGTCCTGGCCGGAAGCCGGCTCTGCACGGTACACGGCTGCCATCTTGGTGCCTTCACGCTCAGGATTGACGGCTCCTTTTTCGCTGTGCACCAGGTAGCGGTGAAATGCATCTTTGTTAAATCGATGATTGCCGGGCACATCGGGTAAGCGCTCTGAATTGGTTTCATTTTCGGTAAAAATGAATTCCCGGGCGTCTTCGGCGTAAAAGTAATACGCACCGGTGGCTGAATGATCGGCGGCTACCGCCGCTGCACCCGTCGATTTTTTAATGTGCTTGAGTTGCGGCTTTTTTGTGACCTCACCCATGGGGCCATTTTCATATCCCCAGCTCCAGGTATTGCGAAACCAGAGTGTGGGCAGTACATGGCAGGCGGCTTTTTGCGGTCCCCGATTGGCAACCGTAATCTGGATTAAGATATCCTGCTCATCGGCCTTGGCGTATTCAACCAATACATCAAAATAGCGGTTGTCACGAAAGACACCGGTATCCAGCAGCTCATATTCAAAATCCAGAAAATTACGCCGCCTGTTTTCAGCGACCAGATCGGTATAGGGGTATTTTCCCTGAGGGTACTTATACAGTGCTTTCATGTAGCTGTGGGTCGGCGTGCTGTCCAGGTAAAAGTAATATTCTTTTACATCTTCGCCGTGGTTGCCCTCGGCGCCGGTCAGGCCGAACAAGCGCTCTTTCAAAATCGAATCTTTGCCGTTCCACAAGGCAACCGCAAAGCACAGGTATTGGAAACGATCCGATATGCCGGCAATGCCGTCCTCCCCCCAGCGATAGGCCCTGCTGCGGGCATGATCGTGGGGAAAATATTCCCAGGCGCTGCCGTCGGTGCTGTAGTCTTCGCGCACCGTGCCCCACGAGCGCTCACTCAGGTATGGGCCCCATTTTTTCCAGTTGGCTTTGCGCTGGCGGTATTCGATCAGGCGCCGGTGTTCTGCAGTGGATTTCATGAAATGTCCTCTACGGGCTGTATGCCAATTTAGTTAACCACTAAGCGGCGCTTGTCAACCTTTACGAAACAGTCACAATCGTAAGGTTTTAATCGGGCAGACGACAGTGTTGCAAAATCGACCGCCTTCTTTTTTTGACAGCGGTGTTTTGTCTTCTTATTTTTCAATTACTTATAAATATTGTTTTGCTTTTTTTATCTATCCGCAAGATTGCGGTGACCGGTTTTTCAGAGAGGAACTCCGATGTTAAATCCAAGTGAATTTCCCCAGGCGCAGCCTTATGATGAACACAACCAGCGACTCATCGGAAATGTTCACCCCTCTGACTGGGTCAACCCGGAGCCTGACGGCCGTTACAACATGGTGGTCATCGGGGCCGGTACCGCCGGTCTGATCACCGCCGCCGGCACCGCCGGTCTGGGCGGCAAGGTGGCCTTGATTGAGCGCGGCCTGATGGGCGGTGATTGTCTGAATGTTGGCTGCGTGCCCTCCAAGGCCCTGATCCGGGCCGCGCGCGCCGCAGCTGATGTGCGGACTGCCGGTCAGTTTGGCGTGCAGGTGCCCGATGGGGTTAGCGTTGATTTTGCAGCGATCATGGAGCGTTTGCGGCGTCTGCGCGCCGATATTAGTAAGCATGACTCGGCCAGGCGCTTCAGCGGGCTTGGCATGGATGTCTTTCTGGGATCTGCCAAATTAGTATCACCCGATACGGTTGAAGTCGACGGCAAAGCGCTAAAATTTGCCAGGGCCTGTATAGCGACCGGCTCGCGTGCGCTGGAGCTGCCGATTCCCGGGCTGAACGATGTTGATGTTCTGACCAATGAAACCGTGTTTTCCCTGACTGAATTGCCGCAGCGGTTGGGCGTGGTCGGCGCCGGCCCGATCGGCTGCGAGTTAGCGCAATCGTTCGCCCGTTTTGGCAGTCAGGTGATTTTAATCGAAGCCATGCATGGTATTATGCCCAATGACGAGCCCCGTGCGGCTGAAGTTGTAAAAAAGGTTATGGAAGCGGATGGCGTCCAGCTGCGATGTTGCGGTAAAAACCTTGAAGTCCGCAAACAGGCCGACGGCATTCACCTGGTCGTCGATTCCCACGGCACCCATTACGATGAGGTCGTCGACCGGCTCCTGCTGGCCGTTGGGCGCACGCCAAATGTGGAAGGGTTGAACCTGGAAGCAGCCGGGGTGGCATATGACAAAAAGGGCATTCAGGTCAACGAGCGCCTGCAGACGACAAACCGCCGAATCTATGCCGCCGGCGATATATGCTTTCCGTACAAATTTACGCACACCGCCGATGCCACTGCGCGCATTGTCATTCAGAATGCACTGTTTTTCGGCCGCACCAAATCAAGCGCCCTGACGGTTCCCTGGTGCACGTATACCGATCCGGAAGTGGCCCATGTGGGTCTTTACCCCCGTGAAGCCGAAGAAAAAGGCATTGCGGTCGATACCATCACCATTGAAATGAATACGGTCGATCGCGCCATTCTTGAAGGCGATGATGACGGGTTCCTGGATGTTTATGTGAAAAAAAGCACCGATGAAATTCTGGGCGCCACCATGGTCTGTCGGCACGCCGGAGATATGATATCTGAAATTACGGTGGCCATGGCAGCCGGTGCCGGGCTGGGCACCATTGCGCGTGCGATCCATCCGTATCCAACTCAGGCCGAAGCCATTAAAAAAGCGGGTGACGCTTACAACCGCACGCGGCTGACGCCCCGGGTGCAAAAGATCTTCAATACACTGTTAAAATGGCGACGGTAATTTCCAAAAGCGGCGGCGGCACTGACCCCGTGCGCATGCGTTTAAACTAAAGCGCCTAAACCACCAAACGTTATGACTGATGCCCGTATCTAAATCAAAAGCGATAAAAGGACAGCCCTGTGTATTGGCCGGTGATATCGGCGGCACCAAAACCCGGCTGGGTCTGTTTGTTGCCGGTAAACAACGCCCTGTGGCCCGGGCGACTGCGAAATTTTCCAGTCGTCAGTCAGGCAGCCTCGAGGCGATCGTTGATCAAATGTTTGCCCGCTATCCGGCCAGGATAAATAAAGCCTGCTTCGGTATTGCCGGACCGGTGATCAACGGTGTATGCCGCACCACCAACCTGCCCTGGGTCGTATCGGAGAAAAAACTGCAAAAGCGATTTGGCTGGCAGCAGGTGCGGCTGATCAACGATCTGGGCAGCACGGCCATGGCCATTCCGCTGCTCACGCACCGGGAGGTCAAAGCGCTCAACAGCATTAAAGTGCACAAAAACCGGAACATCGGTCTGATGGCGCCGGGTACCGGCCTGGGCCTGGCCCTGCTGGTTTTTGTGGATGGCCGCTACCGGCCGGTGGCCTCCGAGGGCGGGCATGCCGGCTTTGCCCCCGCCGATGAATCTGAAATGGATCTATGGCAATATCTGCAGGCCCGCTTCGGCCACGTCAGTGCCGAACGCGTGCTGTCGGGCCAGGGGCTGGTCAATATTTATGACTGGCTCAAATCCGGCGAGGACATTACCGAATCGCCTAAAATCCACCAGGCCATGCGTGCGGCCGATCCCGCGCGTGTCATTTCCGAAAATGCCATCAACGGCCGCGACCCGCTTTGCCGGGCTGCGCTGCAGCGGTTTTGTCGTATCTTCGGATCTATTGCCGGCAATCTGGCCCTCACGGGTATGACGACCGGAGGCCTGTACCTGGGCGGCGGGATTCCTCCCAAAATCTTACCCGCACTGGAAGCTGCGGACTTCATGGACGCATTCATCGCCAAAGGCCGCTTTAAGGCGTTTATGGAAAAAATTGCGGTGCGGGTGGTCCTCAACGACAGGGCCTCTTTGCTGGGTGCCGCCCATTGCGCGCTGAATCTGTAATTCTTCAGCCCATCCCCTTTACATCATTTCTCCATCAGACAACCTGATTCTTGTCTTTAAATTTGTAATAAATGATACATGCCTGTCTACTATTATTTACCTCATCGGGTCAGCAAATCTTTCGACAAACATAACTACCTGGAAACATATTGTTTGTTAAAAACGGTCCTCAGCACAATATTTGCATACTCAGAATGTGTTATTAACCCAATGGCCATTTTAGACAAGGAGGTAAAATGAAAAAATTCGGGCTGCTTACTTTTTTATTACTCGGTCTGCCATGCATTCTGCTGGCACAGGAAAAACCCTTACCCGCGGAAGCCAAAAAGGTAATCGATTACTACTATCAGGGCAAAGGCCTGGGTGCTGTCCTGGTGGAGCACAAATTGTGTTCCCAGATTTATGAAGACGGGCCTTATAAATACGAGTGCCAGGAAGGGGTCAGCGGGGGGCAAATCGAAATGGGCCGGGAGGTCTTTTTATGGATGAATTTTCTGGTGCCTGCCGGAGATCAACCCGATATCATCATTCATTTCAAACGCAACAACAAAGTTCGCAGCGTCAGCAACCTCGAGCTTCCCGGCTCC